>NZ_ALIP01000152.1:0-63893 GCF_000283075.1 Pseudoxanthomonas sp. GW2 | reverse complement strand
CGAGCGCGAGCTGGCCGCGGCCCGCGCCGAGCTGCAGTCCGGCAACCTCGAGCTGGGCGTCGGTGCGTACGTCGGCCCCAACAAGCACAAGGACGCGCGCAACGACCTGCCGCGCGGCGAAATCACCCCGGCCGGCGACCTGCTGGTCGACGGCAAGGCGGTGGCGATCGACGACGCCCAGCGCGCGCTGCTGCTGGCCTACCGCAGGCAGGCGATCGACGTGGCCGTGGCCGGGATCGAGGTCGGTGAGAAGGCGGCCAACGCCGCGCTGGATGTCGTCGACCGAGGCCTGCTGGGGCTGATGGCCAGTGCCATGACCGGCCGCCTGGAGCGCCAGCTGGAGTCCAGCCTGCGCTCCACCCTGGAACCGGGCATCCTGCAGCTGTGCCGCAACCTGCCCGGGCTGTACGCCTCGCAGCAGGCGCTGGCCGCGGCGGTGCCGGAGTTCCGGCCCTACGCCAGCATGACGCCGGAAGACGTCCACAACTGCGAAGCGGAAGTGCAGCGCGAATTCGCCCGACTCTGAGGAGCCCCAGCATGCGCATCCACGCCCCCATCCTCGCCCTCGCCCTGGCCGCGCTGCTGCCGCTGGCCGGTTGCAACAAGGAAGCACCCGCGCCGGCAGACGACGATCCGGCCAGCGCCGCGCCGGGCGAGTCGTTCGTCACCCGCAGCGTGCGCGCGGCGATGGACCGCGCCGCGCGCCGGCTGGAGGAAGAGAACATCAACATCGGCGGCCGCCACCGCAACTGGGTGCAGTACGGCAAGGACACCAGCGACCTGCCGCGCGCCGAGATTACCCCGGCCGGCGACCTGCTGATCGAAGGCAAGGCGGTGGCCATCGACGAGACCCAGCGCCAGCTGCTGCTGGCGCACCGCCGGCAGCTGGTCTCCGTCGCCCAGGCCGGCCTGGCCCTGGGCTCGCGCGGCGCCGAATTGGGGGTGCGCGCCGCAACCGGCGCGGTCAAGGCCGCCCTCACCGGCAAGACCGGGGAACTGGAGAAGCGCATGGAGGCCGAGGGCAAGCGCATCGAGGCCGAAGCCAGCGCACTGGTGTGCGGGCGCCTGCCGGGCCTGCTCGCCACCCAGCAGGCGCTGGCCGCGGCGCTGCCCGAGTTCCGGCCCTATGCGCGGCTGGAGCCGGAGGACGTGGAGTCCTGCGGCCAGGACGGCCAGCGCAAGCGCAAGCTGCAGGTGCAGGCCGGGCTGGTCGGCGTCGGCGCCGAGATGAGCGCCGGCGGCGACGATCCGGCAGGCTTCGAGCTGGATGCCGCCGCCGAGGCGGACGCCGCCGCACGCGACGCCTCCTTGCGGATGTAATCCCCACGTCGCGGCCGGCGCCGCGGCGATTCCAGGGCCGCCCGCGCGGCCCTCTTTTTTTAGCCGCCGCCCCCGCCGGGTTTGCCGTGGATGCCGCCGCGCGCCAGCAGCGCCGGATCCAGCAGCGGGGCCAGGGTCTTCTCCGGCAGCCCGGTGACCTTCATCGCCACCTCCAGCACCGGACGGCCTTCCTTGTAGGCCTGCTTGGCGATGGCCGCGCCCTTCTCGTAGCCGATCACCGGGTTGAGCGCGGTGACCAGGATCGGGTTGCGGTCCAGCGCCTGCTTCACCACGTCGGTGCGCACCCTGAGGCCGGCGATGCAACGGTCGGCCAGCAGCCGCGACACGTTCGACAGCAGCTGCACGGATTCGAGCAGGTTGGCCGCGACCAGCGGCAGGGTCACGTTGAGCTGGAAGTTGCCGGTCTGGCCGGCCACGGTAATGGCGGTGTGGTGGCCGATCACCTGCGCGGCGGCCATCACCGTGGCCTCCGGGATCACCGGGTTGACCTTACCCGGCATGATCGAGCTGCCCGGCTGCAGCGCCGGCAGCTCCACCTCGCCCAGGCCGGCCAGCGGCCCGGAGTTCATCCAGCGCAGGTCGTTGGCGATCTTGATCAGGGCCACCGCCAGCGCGTTGAGCTGGCCGGACAGTTCCACCGCGTCGTCCTGCGAGGCCAGGCCCTCGAACTTGTCGGCCGCGCTCTCGAAGCGGGTGCCGGCCAGGCGCGACAGCGCGCGCGCGGCACGTTCGCCGAAGCGCGGGTCGGCGTTGATGCCGCTGCCGATCGCGGTGCCGCCCAGCGGCAGCCGGCGCAAGCGCTTGAGCGCGTCCTCCAGGCGGCCTTCGGCGGAGGCCAGCTGCGAGGCCCAGGCCCCGAATTCCTGGCCGAAGGTGAGCGGCATCGCATCCATCAGGTGGGTGCGGCCGGTCTTGACCACCTTGCGCAGTTCGCGGGCGCGTTTCTCGATGGTGCGACGCAGGTGGCGGATCGCCGGCAGCAGGTCCTCGACCACCGCCAGCTGGGCGGACACGCGGATCGCGGTGGGCACCACGTCGTTGGAACTCTGCCCCAGGTTGACGTGGTCGTTGGGATGCACGGCGCGCTTGCCGGCCTTGCCCGAGGCATTGGCCAGGCTGGCGATCACCTCGTTGGCATTCATGTTGGACGAGGTGCCCGAGCCGGTCTGGTAGATGTCCACCGGGAAGTGGGCGTCGTGCAGGCCTTCGGCCACCTCCAGCGCCGCTGCGCGGATCGCGCCGGCCACGTTCTTGGGCAGCAGGCCCAGGCCGGCGTTGACCTCGGCCGCGGCGGCCTTGACCAGGCCGAGGGCGCGGATGAAGCCGCGTGGCATCGGCCGCCCGGACACCGGGAAGTTCTGCACCGCGCGCTGGGTCTGCGCGCCCCACAGGGCGTCGGCGGGAACCTGCAGCTCGCCCATGCTGTCGTGCTCGACCCGGGTGCGCCGGGCCGGCGCGGTGGTTTGGGGCCGCGCCGGGGACTTCCTGGCGCGGGGGGAACGTGCGGGGGATGGACTCATGGCCGTCTCCGGCGTTTGGGGATCGCGGCGAGCATACCCCCGCCGGTGTCCATGGCTGTCGCCACTCCGCGGCCCCGGTCTGTTCCGGTCATGCAACTGTGCTGCGTACTCCCCGCGGCACGGACAAGCGAAGCGCCCAAAGCGGGCGCGATCGCCTGGGTGGTGGCGTGCATGCCCCCAGGACTCCGGCCGCTTGCCGTGGCGGGCTCCGGTCGGAGCCGCGACCCGGACGTGCCCGAAGACGCGGTGGTGCGTGGGTGCGGCGCAAGCAGGCCATGGATGGCCTGCGGTCGCGCGTTGGAGCCAGGATGGCGGAGTCGCGCGATGCGCCGCACCCACGGAGCGCCGCGGCTCCGCCCGAAGCCGGCCACCTGGCCGAGGGGCCCCAACCAGGCCAGGTTCTCGCCCCAATGCGCTGTGCTGCGCCAGAATCGCCGGCGCGTGGCGACGCGCCAGGCGCCCCGCCCGGCACGTCCCGCGTGCACGCCTTAAACTATGCCGCCCTGTTTCCCAGCCAGCCGCCTTCCAATGACGGATTCCGCCCTGCTCGCCCTGTCCCCGCTCGACGGCCGCTACGCCGGCAAGGTCGACGCCCTGCGCCCGATCTTTTCCGAGTACGGCCTGATCCGCGCCCGCGTGCGGGTGGAGATCGAGTGGCTGCTGGCCCTGGCCGCCGAGCCGGGCATCGCCGAGCTGCCGGCGTTCTCCGAAGGCGCGCGCCAGCGCCTGCGCGCACTGGCCGACGGCTTCTCGGTGGCCCATGCCGCGCGGGTCAAGGAAATCGAGCGCACCACCAACCACGACGTCAAGGCGGTGGAGTACTTCATCAAGGAGCAGCTGCGCGACGACGCCGAGCTGGGCCCGGCACTGGAGTTCGTGCACTTCGCCTGCACCAGCGAGGACATCAACAACCTGTCCTACGCCCTGATGCTGCGCCAGGCGCGCGACGAGGTGCTGCTGCCGGCGCTGGACGGCGTCACCGCCACCCTGCGCAAGCTGGCCCACGAGCAGGCCGGCCAGCCGATGCTGTCGCGCACCCACGGCCAGACCGCCTCGCCCACCACCCTGGGCAAGGAGATCGCCAACGTGGTCGCGCGCCTGGAGCGCCAGCGCAGGCAGATCGCCGCGGTCGAGCTGAGCGGCAAGATCAACGGCGCGGTCGGCAACTACAACGCCCACGCCATCAGCTACCCGGACGTGGACTGGCCAGCCTTCGCCCGCCGTTTCGTCGAGTCGCTGGGCCTGCCGTTCAACCCCTACACCACCCAGATCGAGCCGCACGACAACGTCGCCGAGCTGGGCGACGCGGTGCGCCGCGCCAACACCGTGCTGGTCGACCTGGCCCGCGACATCTGGGGCTACATCTCGCTGGGCTATTTCAAGCAGAAGCTCAAGGAAGGCGAGATCGGCTCCTCGACCATGCCGCACAAGGTCAATCCGATCGACTTCGAGAACGCCGAGGGCAACTTCGGCATCGCCAACGCCCTGTTCGAGCACTTCTCGGCCAAGCTGCCGATCAGCCGCTGGCAGCGCGACCTCACCGACTCCACCGTGCTGCGCGCCCTGGGCACCGCCTTCGGCCACACCCAGGTGGCCCTGGACTCGCTGGCCAAGGGCCTGGGCAAGCTGGAAGTGAACCCGCAGCGCCTGCAGGCCGACCTGGACGCGGCCTGGGAAGTGCTGGCCGAGGCCGTGCAGACGGTGATGCGGCGCCACGGCCTGCCCAACCCGTACGAGCAGCTCAAGGCCCTGACCCGCGGCCATGGCATCGACGCGGAGGCCATGCGCGCCTTCATCGCCTCGCTGGACCTGCCGGAGGAGGCCCGCGCCCGCCTGGCCGCGCTGACCCCGGCCGGCTACACCGGCCTGGCCGAACGCCTGGCGCGCGAGATCTGATCCACCCTCCCGGCCCGCAACAGCGGGCCGGGCCTTTTCCGGGGGCGCCCCGCATCCGCTTGAGCCTGCTCAAGGCCGGCTCCGCCCCCTGCGCTATCCTGCCGGCCGAGGCCACCGCCCGCCCGTGCCGCGGCCCCGGGCTGCGCGCCAAGCCGATTCCATGCCCACCCACATCGACGTCGCCGCACCGCACCGCGCAAGCGCCTACGCGCGCCGCGGCCCCCGCGTGCCCGACCGGAACACCCCATGACCTCCAAGCGCCCCGCGAAATCCCCCAAGACCACCAAGGCCAGCAAGACCACGAAAGCCGCCAAGGCTGCCCGGACCATCAAGCCCGCCAGGAGTGCCCGGGCGGCCAGGGCCGCCACTCCGGCCCGCCCCGCACGCAAGCCGGCCGCCAAGGCCGCCCCGCGCGCCCGCGCCCTGCCGTTCGAGGTCGATGCCACCGCCAACCAGCCACTGGGCATGTCGCCGCAGGCCTTCCTGCGCGACTACTGGCACAAGCGTCCGCTGCTGGTCCGCAACGCCTTCCCCGGCTTCCAGCCCCCGGTGATGCCCGAGGACCTGGCCGGACTGGCCTGCGAGGAAGGCGTGCTGGCGCGGCTGATCAGCCACGACCGCGGCAACGACGCCTGGGACGTGCGCCACGGCCCCTTCCAGGAGGAGGACTTCCCGGGCATGCCCGACCACGACTGGACCCTGCTGGTCCAGGACGTGGACAAGTGGGACCCGGACGTGGCCGCCCTGCTGGAGCACTTCCGCTTCCTGCCGCGCTGGCGCATCGACGACATCATGATCAGCTTCGCCGCCACCGGCGGCTCGGTCGGCGCCCATGTCGACCACTACGACGTGTTCCTGCTGCAGGCCCACGGCCACCGCCGCTGGATGATCGACGCCTCGGTGGCGATGGGCCGCCCGGCGCCGGACCTGTCCTTCCGCGAGGACGTGGCGATCAAGCTGCTGCGCCAGTTCAACCCGACCCACGACTGGGTGCTGGCCCCGGGCGACATGCTCTACCTGCCGCCGCTGGTGCCGCACCACGGCGTGGCCGAGGATCCCTGCCTGACCTTCTCGGTGGGCATGCGCGCCCCCTCGGCCGCCGAGCTGATGGGCGACTGGCTGGACGAGGTGCTGCTGGGCGCCGACGAGGCGATCCGCTACCACGACGAGGACCTGGCCCTGCCGGCCGACCCCAACGAGATCGACGTGGCTGCGATGAACCGCGTGGTCGAGGCGCTCAACGCCATCCGCATGAACGACCCGGACCGGCTCGGCGACTGGTTCGGCCGCTTCATCACCACCTACCGTGCCGCTGGCGAGGTCATGCCCTCCGGCCGCGAACTGCCACGCGAAGGCGTGGAGGAAGTGCTGGCCCAGGGCGGCACCCTGCACCGCCACCCGGCTTCGCGCCTGGCCTGGCGCCGCCGCCACGACGGCGGCAACGCCAGCCTGTACTGCAGCGGCCAGACCCTGGAGCTGCCGCTGGCCGACGCCCGCTACCTGGCCGACGCCGGCATGCTGGACCTGGGCGCCTGGCAGCGCCTGTCGGCCGCCGGCCGCGATGCCGCCTTCGCCCTGTACCAGGCCGGCCATTACGGCCTGGACACCGGTGCCGGCGGGGACGACGCCGGGGAAGAGGCCGAAGGCGAATGAGCCCGGCCGCCGTCGCCCTGGCCGACTACGCCCGCGAGCACGCCGCCGTGCACGCGGTGCGCACCACGGTGTTCGTGGAAGGCCAGGGCGTGCCGGTGGAACTGGAGCGCGACGCGCTGGACCCGGTCAGCATCCACGTCCTGGCCCGGGACGCCGACGGCACCCCGGTCGGCACCGCGCGCCTGACCCCGGACCGCCGTATCGGCCGCATGGCGGTGCTGCCCCGCCACCGCGGCCGCGGCATCGGCGAGGCCATGCTGGCAGCCCTGGTCGCCCATGCCCGTGCCCAGGGCTGGGCCGAAGTGGGCCTGCACGCGCAGCTGCACGCCCTGGCGTTCTACGCCCGCGCCGGCTTCGTGCCCTGCGGGCCGGTATTCACCGAAGCCGGGATCGAGCACCGGCGCATGGCCCGGCGCCTGCCCGGGGCCAGTCCGGTGGAAGACGCCGAGGCCGCCGCCGCGGTCCTGCTCGGCCTGGCCGCCCATGCCCGCCGCGGGCTGGGCATCTACAGCCGCGCCCTCGACCCCGGCCTGCTGGACCGGCGCGAGGTGGTCGACGCCCTGCGCCGCTTCGCCACCCGCCCCGGTCGCCGCCAGGTGCGGATCCTGCTGCAGGATGCCGCCGCCCCGCAGCGCGAGGACGCGCCGCTGCTGGCCCTGGCCCAGCGCCTGCCCAGCGTGTTCGAGCTGCGCGAGGTCGCCGACCCGGTGGACGCGCGCTATCCCTCGGCCTATGCCTTCAACGACGCCGGCGGCGCGCTGTTCCGGCCGCTGGGGCAGCGCTTCGAGGGCGAAGGCGGGATCGAGGACGGCCCGGCCGCACGCCGCCTGGCCCATGCCTTCGAACCGGCGTGGGAGCGCTCGCGACCGTGCACTGAACTGCGCGCGCTGGGCTGACCGGCGCGTAACCGGTTCCAGCGCGGCGCCCGTGCGCGGCGTCACGTTGCGGTGCAGGCAGCCGGCCGGCGTCGCATCCGGCGAGTGTGAACAGGACCAGACGATACACAGCTGGAACAGGCCATCCACCCTTTGGATAAGGCCCCCCGCGAATGAATGGGGGTTATACTTTTGCGGCTTTCCGGGCCGGCCAAGGGGCCAGGTTCCGGGGTCAGCGGCGCGCCCGCCCATCCTCCAGACGCGACATATCGTGGACAACCTACTCAAGCAGTTTGCGCAGTCTTCGCAGCTCGGCAGCAATGCCGCCTTCATCGAGGACCTGTACGAGCAGTACCTGGTCTCCCCCGACAGCGTGGACCCGAAGTGGAAGGCCTACTTCGACGGGTTCAAGGGACGCGAAGCCGGAGACGTGCCGCACTCGGCGGTCATCGCCCACGTGGCCGAGGCCGCCCGCAACGCCGCCAATGCCGCGCCGGTGGCGCAGGGTGCCGGCGACGAGCGCGAGCGCAACGTCGGCCGCCTGATCACCGCCTACCGTTCCCGCGGCCACCTCGGCGCCAGGCTCGATCCGCTGGGCCTGACCCCGCCGATGAACCCGCCGGACCTGGGCCTGGAGTTCCACAACCTGTCCGAGCGCGACCTGGACGCCGAGTTCAGCACCGGTGGCCTGGCCGGCCAGCCGCGGATGAAGCTGCGCGACCTGCTGGCGCGCCTGAAGGCGACCTACACCGGCTCGATCGGCGCCGAGTTCATGCACATGGCCGAGGTCGAGCAGCGCCAGTGGCTGTACCAGCGCCTGGAGCTGGCCGGCGGCGACTACAACCTCAGCGCCGAGACCCGCAAGCGCGTGCTGGAGCGGCTGACCGCCGCCGAGGGCCTGGAGCGCTACCTGCACACCAAGTACGTCGGCCAGAAGCGCTTCTCGCTGGAAGGCGGCGAATCGCTGATCCCGCTGCTGGACACCGTGGTCCGCCAGGCCGGCGTCGACAAGGTCAAGGACATCGTCATCGGCATGGCCCACCGCGGCCGCCTGAACGTCCTGGTCAACACCCTCGGCAAGAACCCGCGCAAGCTGTTCGACGAGTTCGAGGGCAAGTTCGAGCACGACGCCGTGGCCCACGCCGGCGACGTGAAGTACCACATGGGCTTCTCGGCCGACATCGCCACCCCGGGCGACCCGGTCCACCTGGCCCTGGCCTTCAACCCCTCGCACCTGGAGATCGTCGACCCGGTGGTCGCCGGCTCCGCCCGCTCGCGCCAGGAGCGCCGCGGCGACACCGAGCGCAGCAAGGTCCTGCCGGTCCTGATCCATGGCGACGCCGCGTTCGCCGGCCAGGGCGTGGTGATGGAGCTGTTCCAGATGTCGCAGGCGCGCGGCTTCGCCGTCGGCGGCACCGTGCACATCGTGGTCAACAACCAGGTCGGCTTCACCACCAGCAACAAGGAAGACGCCCGCTCCACGCTGTACTGCACCGACGTGGCCAAGATGGTCGGCGCCCCGGTGTTCCACGTGAACGGCGACGACCCGGAGGCGGTGGTGTTCGTGGCCAAGCTGGCCTACGAGTTCCGCCAGAAGTTCAAGAAGGACGTGGTCATCGACCTGGTCTGCTACCGCCGCCACGGCCACAACGAGGCCGACGAGCCGGCGGCGACCCAGCCGGTGATGTACCAGACCATCCGCAAGCACCCGACCACCCGCGAGCTGTACGCCAGCAAGCTGGAGAAGGAAGGCGTGATCGCCCCCGACGAGGGCAAGGTGCTGGTCGACGGCTACCGCAACAAGCTCGACGCCGGCGAGGTCACCACCGAGCTGGCGCCCTCCAAGCCCGAGGACTACGAGCTGACCATCGACTGGTCCAAGTACCTGTCGGGCAAGGTTTCCGATCCGGTCGATACCCGGGTCAAGAAGGGCACGCTGCAGCAGCTGGCCAAGCTGATCAACACCATCCCGCAGGGCGTGGTGCTGCACCCGCGCGTGGCCAAGATCTACGACGACCGCCTCAAGATGAGCGCCGGCGAGCTGCCGGGCGACTGGGGCTTCGCCGAGAACCTGGCTTACGCCACCCTGCTGGCCGAGGGCCATGGCCTGCGCCTGGTCGGCCAGGACGCCGGCCGCGGCACCTTCTTCCACCGCCACGCGATCCTGCACGACCAGAAGACCGACGCGTACTACATGCCGCTGCGGCAGCTGGTCGAAAGCCCCGAGCGCTGCACCGTGATCGACTCGCTGCTGAGCGAGGAGGCGGTGATGGCGTTCGAGTACGGTTTCTCCACCACCGACCCGAACACCCTGGACATCTGGGAAGCCCAGTTCGGCGACTTCGCCAACGGCGCCCAGGTGGTGATCGACCAGTTCATCGCCGCCGGCGAGGCCAAGTGGGGCCGCATCTCCGGCCTGACCCTGCTGCTGCCGCACGGCTACGAAGGCCAGGGCCCGGAGCACAGCTCCGCGCGCCTGGAGCGCTTCCTGCAGCTGTGCGCGCTGGAGAACATGCTGGTCTGCGTGCCCACCACCCCGGCCCAGTGCTTCCACATGCTGCGCCGGCAGATGAAGATGAGCACCCGCAAGCCGCTGGTGGTCATGTCGCCGAAGTCGCTGCTGCGCCACAAGCTGGCCGTGTCCACCCTGGACGAGCTGGCCAACGGCGAGTTCCAGCACCTGATCCCGGACGCCTCCGCCGACCCCAAGAAGGTCAAGCGCGTGGTGCTGTGCTCGGGCAAGGTCTACTACGACCTGCTGGAGGACGCGCAGAAGCGCGGCCAGGACGACGTGGCCATCATCCGCGTCGAGCAGCTGTACCCGTTCCCGCGCGCCCTGCTGTCGGCCGAACTGCAGAAGTACGGCAAGGCCGCCGATGTCATCTGGTGCCAGGAAGAACCGCAGAACCAGGGCGCCTGGTACCAGATCAAGCACCACCTGCAGGCCTGCCTGGCCAAGGGCCAGGCGCTCAGCTACGCCGGCCGCAGCCGCTCGCCCTCGCCCGCCGTCGGCCATTTCGCCGACCACGTGGCCGAGCAGCAGCAGCTGGTCGCCGACGCGCTGGTCAACCCGCCCGGCAGCCAGATCGTCGCCGAATAATCGACGGCACCACAAAACACCGCCTTTCCGCCCTACCGACATACGCCCCAAGGACGCCCCATGGCCACCGAAGTCAAAGTTCCGGTCCTCCCCGAATCCGTCTCCGACGCCACCATCGCCAGCTGGCACAAGAAGGCCGGTGACTCGGTCAAGCGCGACGAGAACCTCGTGGACCTGGAGACCGACAAGGTCGTGCTCGAGGTCCCCTCGCCGGTCGACGGCGTGCTGAAGGAGATCAAGTTCTCCGAGGGCGACACGGTGACCAGCCAGCAGGTGCTGGCGATCATCGAGGAAGGCGCGGTGGCCGCCGCGGCCCCGGCGGAAGAGAAGAAGGCGGAAGAGCCCAAGGCCGAGGCCCCGAAGGCCGAAGCCCCGGCCAAGGCGGCGGCCCCGGCCCCGGCCGCCAAGGCCGCCGGCGGCGAACTGCCCCCGGGCGCCCGCGCCACCGCCATCCGCGAGGGCGTGGACCCGTCGCAGGTCGAGGGCACCGGTCGCCGCGGCGCGGTGACCAAGGAGGACATCCTCAACTACGCCCGCACCGGCGGCGCCGGCAAGGCCGGCGGCGCGCGCCCCGAGGAGCGCGTGCCGATGACCCGCATCCGCAAGCGCATCGCCGAGCGCCTGATGCAGTCCAAGGACTCCATCGCCATGCTGACCTCGTTCAACGAGGTCAACCTGGCCAAGGTCTCGGCCGCGCGCAAGGAACTGCAGGAGGACTTCCAGAAGACCCACGGCATCAAGCTGGGCTTCATGAGCTTCTTCGTGAAGGCCGCCGCCAACGCCCTGCAGCGCTTCCCGATCATCAACGCCTCGGTCGACGGCGACGACATCATCTACCACGGCTACTCGGACATCTCGATCGCCGTGTCCACCGACAAGGGCCTGGTCACCCCGGTGCTGCGCAACGTCGAGCGCATGTCCTTCGCCGACATCGAGAAGGGCATCGCCGAGTACGCCAAGAAGGCGCGCGACGGCAAGCTGGGCCTGGAGGATCTCCAGGGCGGCACCTTCACCATCACCAACGGCGGCACCTTCGGCTCGCTGATGTCGACCCCGATCGTCACCCCGCCGCAGAGCGCCATCCTGGGCATGCACGCCATCAAGGAGCGCCCGATCGCCGAGAACGGCCAGGTCGTGATCGCGCCGATGATGTACATCGCCCTGTCCTACGACCACCGCATCATCGACGGCAAGGACGCGGTGCAGTTCCTGGTGGACATCAAGAACCAGCTCGAGAATCCGAACCGCATCCTGTTCGGTCTGTAAGAGCCGAGAGTCGGGATTCGGGATTCGGGACCGGCGGCGCCGCTGCGCGCCGCTTCCCGCTTTTCGAATCACTAATCACCAATCCCGAATCACAGAGCGAATCAAATGAGCGAACAGTTCGACGTCGTCGTCATCGGTGCCGGCCCCGCCGGCTACCACGCCGCGATCCGCGCCGCGCAGCTGGGCCTGAAGACCGCCTGCATCGACGCCGCGCTGGGCAAGGACGGCAAGCCGGCCCTGGGCGGCACCTGCCTGCGCGTGGGTTGCGTCCCGTCCAAGGCGCTGCTGGACTCGACCCACCAGTACGAGAACATGCTGCACAAGTTCGACCAGCACGGCATCAGCTTCAAGGACGCCGCGATCGACGTGCCGAAGATGATCGCCCGCAAGGACGGCATCGTTAAGCAGTTCACCGGCGGCATCGCCATGCTGTTCAAGGCCAACAAGGTCGCCCCGTACTACGGCTTCGCCCAGCTGCAGCCGGGCAACGTGGTCAAGGTCAAGCAGCACGACGGTTCCGAGGTCGAACTCAAGGGCAGCAACGTGATCCTGGCCGCCGGCTCGGATTCGATCGAGCTGCCGTTCGCGAAGTTCGACGGCGAGAACATCGTCGACAACGTCGGCGCGCTGGACTTCACCGAGGTCCCGAAGCGGCTGGCCGTGATCGGCGCCGGCGTCATCGGCCTGGAACTGGGCAGCGTGTGGAAGCGCCTGGGCGCCGAGGTCACCATCCTCGAGGCGATGCCGGAGTTCCTGCCGGCCGCCGACGCCGAGGTCTCCAAGCTGGCCGCGCGCGAGTTCAAGAAGCAGGGCCTGGACATCAAGCTGGGCGCCAAGGTCTCCAAGGCCGAGGTCACCGGCAAGGGCAAGAAGAAGGAAGTCGCCATCACCTTCGCCGACGACAAGGGCGAGCAGACCCTGGTGGTCGACAAGCTGCTGGTGGCCGTGGGCCGCCGTGCCGCCACCCGCGGCCTGCTGGCCGAGGGCACCGGCGTGCAGGTCAACGAGCGCGGCCAGATCGTGGTGGACGAGCACTGCCACACCGGCGTGGACGGCGTCTGGGCGGTCGGTGACTGCGTGCGCGGCCCGATGCTGGCGCACAAGGGCTTCGAGGAAGGCATCGCCGTGGCCGAGCTGATCGCCGGCCTGCCGGGCCACGTCAACTTCGACACCATCCCCTACGTGATCTACACCTCGCCGGAGATCGCCTGGGTCGGCAAGACCGAGCAGCAGCTCAAGGCCGAGGGCGTGCCCTACAAGGCCGGCAGCTTCCCGTTCGCCGCCGTCGGCCGCGCCGTGGCCATGGCCGAGGCCACGGGCTTCGTGAAGGTCCTGGCCCACGCCGAGACCGACCGCGTGCTGGGCCTGCACATCATCGGCCCGAACGCCTCCGAGCTGGTGCACGAGGGCGTGCTGACCATGGAGTTCAGCGGCTCGGCCGAGGACCTGGCGCGCATCTGCCACGCCCACCCGACCCTGTCGGAGGCGATCCACGATGCCGCCATGGCGGTGGACAAGCGCGCCATCCACAAGGCGAACTGAGCTCGCCTCGTGGAGGCAGGCATCCGCGCGGCGGATGCCTGCATGCGTACTGCCATCCCGCCGTTCCGCGCCGTTGGCGCGGGCCGCCCCCAACCTGGGGTTACGGCACGACGCCGGGCTGCCTCGGGCAGCCACGGCGCCAGCCAGGCTCTCCCGAGCCATGGCACGAAGCCGGGCCAATGCCCGGCTTCGCGTTTTTCCGGTTCCGGCCAAACCAGGAGCTGAGCGATGGAAAACAAGGGACTTCCACCCCGCGCCACCGCCGCCCTGTACGGCGCCGCCGGCGTGCTCTTCATCCTCGGCGCCGTCCATGGGGGACGCCCCGGCTTCAGCGCCGTCGGCGTGGCCTTCCTCGCCCTGGCCGTCCTGGTCTGGCTGCGCCGCGACCGCGGCAACGGCTGAACAGCGCCCCATGCGCCCCGGCATTCCCCCATCCCTCCCCCAACGGAACTGATCCATGCGTTCTATCTGCGTCTATTGCGGCTCCAATGCCGGTTCCAAGCCCGCCTACGCCGAGCGCGCCATCGCCCTGGGCGAGCGCATCGCCCGCGACGGCCTGCGCCTGGTCTACGGCGGCGGCAACGTCGGCCTGATGGGCACCGTCGCCAACGCGGTGCTGGCCGCCGGCGGCGAGGTCACCGGCGTGATCCCCCGGCAGCTGGCCGACTGGGAAGTGGCCCACCGCGGCCTGACCGAGCTGGAGATCGTCGGCTCCATGCACGAGCGCAAGATGCGCATGTTCGAGCTCTCCGACGCCTTCGTCGCCCTGCCCGGCGGCTTCGGCACCATGGAGGAGATCTTCGAGATGCTGACCTGGCGCCAGCTGGGCATCGGCAACAAGCCCTGCGCCTTCCTCGACATCGAGGGCTTCTACGCCCCGCTGATCGGCATGATCGACCGCATGGTCCAGGAGCGCTTCCTGCACCCGGACCAGCGCGCCGACCTGTGGTACGGCAGCGACATCGACCAGATGCTGGCGTGGATGCGGGATTACCAGCCGGCGCAGGCGAGCAAGTGGATCGACGAGAAGCGCCGCAGCGTCATGAAGTAAACCGCCGTGATGGCGGCCAGGCCGCTGGCGCGTGGCGACGCGCCACACGTCGCCAGCGCCTTGGCGCTTTCCCGGCGCGGATCGACGGGAAGCGCCGCAGCCTCATGAAGTAAACCGTCGCGCCTCGCCGCGCACGCTGCCTGCAGTGCATGGATGGGCCTGTGCTCCCATGCCACGCCCCGGCCACGGCGCCGCTTTGCTTTCACGCGTCCGCTCGCGAAAATCCGGGAACTGGTCCCGGCGGCACCGGGACGACGGAGGACCAACCATGTCGCTTGCCGCTCCCTTCCCCGCGTTCCGCATCCACAACGACGAGGCCGGCTACCGCAGCGGCATCGAGCAGGTCACGCTCGACGACCTGTCCCCGGGCGAGGTCGTGGTCAAGGCCGCCTGGTCCTCGGTCAACTACAAGGACGCGCTGGCCGGCACCGGCAAGGGCAAGATCCTGCGCCGCTTCCCGCTGGTGGGCGGGATCGACGTGGCCGGCCACGTGGTTGCCTCCACCGATCCGAAGTTCCGCGAGGGCGACGAGGTGCTGGTCACCGGCTGCGGCCTCAGTGAGACCCGCGATGGCGGCTACTCGGCCTACGTGCGGCTGCCGGCCGAATGGGTGGTCGCCCTGCCCCGCGGCCTGGACCTGCGCCAGAGCATGGTCCTGGGCACGGCCGGCTTCACCGCGGCCCTGGCCTTGTACCGCATGCGCGAGAACCGCCAGCGCCCGGAGCTGGGCCCGCTGGCGGTGACCGGCGCCACCGGCGGCGTCGGTTCGATGGCGGTGGCGATCTTCAGCAAGGCCGGCTACGAGGTGCACGCGGTCAGCGGCAAGGCCGACCAGGCCGGATACCTGAGGTCGCTGGGCGCCAGCCAGGTGCTGGGCCGCGAGGCGCTGGAGGCCAGCCGTCCGCTGGAGTCGGTGCGCTTCGGCGGCGGCCTGGACAACGTCGGCGGGCCGATGCTGGTCAGCCTGCTGGCGCAGACCGCGCCCTACGGCAACGTTGCCGCCGCCGGCCTGGCCGCCAGCCCGGGACTGGACGCGCTGACGGTGATGCCCTTCATCCTGCGCGGGGTGTCGCTGCTGGGCATCGGTTCGGCAGGCACGGCGCGCGACATCCGCGACGACATCTGGGCGCTGCTGGCGGACGAGTGGAAGCCGGCACGGCTGGACGCCATCGCCACCGCCGAGGTCACCCTGGAGGAGCTGCCGCAGGTGTTCGGACGCATGCTGGCCGGGCAGTCGCTGGGCCGCACGGTGGTGCGGATCGGGTAAGGGCGCGGCGCGGGCGCCGGGTGCGCTACCCGCCGCGCCGGACGGCCTCCGGCGGCCGGCGCCGGGACCCGCCAGGCCCCGGCGCCGCGCCGCGGGCCTACTGCGGCGCATCCTCCAGCGGGTAGACCCGCACGTAGTCCACCTCCAGCCAGATCGGGAAGGCGGCATCGTCCACGCCCTGCACGCCGCCCCAGTTGCCGCCCACGGCCAGGTTCATCACCAGGTGGAAGCGCTGGTCGAACGGCCAGGCGTCCGGGCCGGTGCCCTCGTTGGCGAACTCGAACACCTTCTCGTCGTCGATGTAGCCGTGGATGTAGTCCGGGGTCCAGTCGACCCGGTAGCGGTGGAACCTGGTGTCCACCTCTTCCACCCGCTTCTGCGCCGCCCGCTGCGTGCCCTTGGTGTGGTTGTAGGCCTGGGTGTGCACGGTCTGGTGGACCACGCCGCGGTCGAAGCCGACGTGCTCCATGACGTCGATCTCGCCCGAGCGCGGCCAGTTGCCGTACTTGTTGTCGGTCGGCAGCATCCACAGCGCCGGCCAGCTGCCGCGCGCCACCGGCAACCGCGCGCGGAACTCGATCCGGCCATAGCGGAAATCGCCCTTGCCGCGCGAGACCAGGCGCGCGGAGGTGTAGCGCAGCTTCCCGGCGCGCTGCTTGCGGGCCACGATCGTGAGCAGGCCGTCGGCGACGAATGCGTTGGCCAGCTGGTCGGTGTAGTACTGCAGTTCGTTGTTGCCCCAGCCGTGGCCGCCGATGTCGAAGCTCCAGCGCGCCGGGTCCGGCGGGCCTTCACCTTCGAACTCGTCCTGCCACACCGGCGTGCTGCCGAAACGCCACTGCCGGGCGCCGGCGGCGTCCGGTTCCTGCGCGGCCGCCGCGGCGGCTGCAAGCGGGAAAACCAACAGCATGGCGCAGGCGGCCCGCGCCAGGGTGATGCGGATCGTTGCCATTCCTTCCCTCCCCGAAAGGTCCGGCCGCCGGCTGCGGCCGGTCGCCGATTCTAGGCCCGGCCCAGCCCGCACGCGCTACCGCCCGTCCGGCGGCGGCTTCCGACAGGGGCCACCACCGACTACACTCGCCGGCAAAGGGGAAAACAACGGGGATTCCGCATGGCCCGCATCCTGATCGTGGACGATTCGCCCTCCCAGCTCCTGGGCATCCAGCGGATCGTCGAGAAGCTAGGCCACCAGACGCTCACCGCCGAGGACGGCGCTGCCGGGGTGGAAGTGGCCAAGGCCGAGCTGCCGGACCTGATCCTGATGGACGTGGTCATGCCCAACCTCAACGGCTTCCAGGCCACCCGCACCCTGTCGCGCGAGGCTTCGACCCGCGACATCCCGGTGGTGCTGGTCACCACCAAGGACCAGGACACCGACCGCATGTGGGGCATGCGCCAGGGCGCGCGCGCCTACCTGACCAAGCCGTTCTCCGAGGCCGAGCTGGCCGAGGTCATCAACCGGCTGCTGGGCCAGGGTGCCGCCGCGCCGGCACAGCCTTCCGACGGCTCGGCCTGACCCGCCTGGTCGCCGGCGTTGCGCGCGCCGGCCTGTCGCCGTCGTGCCGCGCAAGCGGAGCAGTGACGTTCACACCCGCGACGACACGGAGCTCCCGGGGCGGGACGAGCCGCCGGGAGCCTGCGGCCTCGGCACCGGCGGCGGTGGAAAGCTGGAGGCGCCCCCTTCCGCGGACGGCGGGCATGGATGCGCGGCGCGCCGGGGCCGCGCCCGTTACTCCCCGAACGCGCGGCCCAGGTCGCGGTAGGCCTTGCGCTGGGCCTCGGTGGTCGGCGCCGGCGCCTGCACTTCCAGCTCCACGATCTGGTCGCCCGGCGGGGTGCCCGGCAGGCCGCGGCCGCGCAGGCGCAGCTTGCGCCCGCTGTCCGAATCCGGCGGCACGCGCAGTTCCACCGGGCCGCCCAGGGTCGGCACCGTGACCGTGGTGCCCAGCGCCGCCTGCCACGGCGGCAGCGGCAGGGTGTAGAGGATGTTGCGCCCGTCCACCTCGAACTGCGGGTGGGCCTGGTACTCGATCTCCAGCAGCAGGTTGCCGCCGCCGTTGCCCTGGCCGGCCAGCCGGATCGACTGCCCGGCGCGGATGCCCCTGGGCACCTTCACGTCCAGCTGGCGGCCGTTGAGGGTGATGCGCACGCTGTCGCCGCGGTAGACCGCCTCCAGCGGCACCGCCAGCTTGGCGCGGGTATCGCCGCGCGGCTGCGCGCCACCGGCCGCGCCGGGGCCGCGCGCACCGGCACGCTGGCGCGCGAACAGGCTCTCGAAGAAATCGCTGAAGCCGCCGCCGGGGCGGCCGCCGATGTCGCCGAAGATCTCGTCGAAGTCGAAGCCGGCGCCGTCGAAGCCGCCCGGCGGCGGATGGAACTCCTGGCCGGGGCGGTAGCCGCGCGCGCGCAGCTGGTCGTAGGCCGCGCGCTTCTGCGGGTCGCGCAGCGCCTCGTAGGCCTCGCCCACGGCCTTGAACTTCTCCTCCGCGTCCGGCTCCTTGCTCACGTCCGGGTGGTACTTGCGGGCCAGCCGGCGGTAGGCCGAGCGGATCTCGGCCTCGCCCGCGCCGGGCTCGACCCCGAGGATCGCGTAGTAATCCTTGAACTCCATGCAACTACCCTGCTGGCGCCCCGGCGTCGCCCGGGGCTGGAAACACGACGGCCCGCGGCGCGGACGCCACGGGCCGGAATTCTAAGGCCTGCCGTCGCCGCGCCGCGGCGCGGCGACCGGACGCCGCTCCCGGTTCCGTCCGCCCGCGCGGGCGGACGGCCGGGGCGCGGCCTCAGTTCACCTCGATGCGGCGCGGCGTGGTCTCCGGGCGCTTGGGGATGTCGATGCGCAGCACGCCGTTGCGGCCGGTGGCGGTGATGCCGTCCGGGTCGGCGCTGTCCGGCAGCGCGAAGCGGCGGTAGAAGCTGCCCCACGCGCGCTCGCGGCGGGTGTAGCGCTCGTTCCCGTCCTCCTGCTCGCTGGCGCGCTCGCCCTTGAGGGTGAGCATGCCGCGGTCCATCTGCACCTCGATGTCCTTCGGGTCCACGCCGGGGATGTCGGCGAAGATCACGAAGCGGTCGTGTTCTTCCTTGATGTCCACGCGCGGCGCCCACTGGCTGGTCACCACGTCGGACTGGTCGCCGGCCACGTCGCCGAAGAAGCGCTCGAAGACCTGCTTGAACTCCTCCTGCAGGTTGCGCGCCGGCAGGGCGTTGAGGGTGTTGTAGCGAACGATGGTCATGTCGTCACTCTCCTGTCTGCGGGGCCGCCTGGCGGCCATGCCCGCAAGATGGGAGCCGCGGCCGCGGTTTCAACACCCGTGCACGGACGCCCCACCCGCGTGCGGCTAGACTGCGTTCAGCCACCGCATCCGCCCCGCGCGAGGAACCACGATGACCATCCAGATCGGCGACCCCATCCCCGAAGTCGTGCTCAAGCGCATCCGCGAAGGCGTGGAGAACATCGACACGCCCTCCCTGTTCGAGGGCCGCAAGGTGGTGCTGTTCGCGGTGCCGGGGGCGTTCACCCCGACCTGCTCGGAAAAGCACCTGCCCGGCTTCATCAAGCGCTTCGACGACTTCCGCAGCCGCGGCATCGAGGTGGTGTGCATGGCGGTCAACGACCCGTTCGTGATGCAGGCCTGGGGCCGCACCCTGGACGCGCCGGAAGGGCTGCAGCTGGTGTCCGACGGCAACGCCGACCTGACCCGCGCCCTGGGCCTGGAGATGGACGCCAGCGGCTACGGCATGGGCCTGCGCGCACGCCGCTTCGCGCTGTACGCGGAGGACGGCGTGGTCCGGGCGCTGTTCGTGGAGGCGCCGGGCGAGTTCAAGGTGTCCTCGGCCGACTACGTGCTCGAGCACCTGCCCGGCTGAGCGCGGCCGCTACTGCGCCGCGGCGGGCGCGCGCCCGTCCTCCAGCCCCGCGATGCGGAACCGCACCTGCGCCCAGGCGCCGTTGTCGGCCAGGGCCGAAAGCACGTGCGTGCCCGCGCCGGCGCGGGCGAAGTCGTAGGCGAACGGGCGCCCGCCCCCGCTGCGCCCGATCCAGCGTCCGTCCAGCAGCCACTGCACCGGCGCCTCGGTGCCGAGCGCGCGCAGCTGCAGCTCCAGGCGGCCGCCGCCGCCCGGCGCGGGGGCCAGGGTGGCGCGGTCGGCGATGCCTTCCACGTGCAGGCCCGCGACCGCCTCGCGGCCGTCGTCGGCGCAGTCCGGCGCCAGCGGCGGCAGCGCCGAGGCCCGGCGCTGGGCCGCGCTGAGCCAGGGCGAGAGCAGCGCCGGCCAGCGTGCGATCTCGGCCTCGCGGGCCACGTGCGGCAGCCGGCAACTGGCCGACAGGCGCTGGCCGCTGCGTGCGTCGACCAGGAAGCGCTCGCGGCCCGGGCTCCACAGCCGTGCCCCGCGCTCGGGGAAGGTCGGCGGCACCGCTCCGTCCAGGGTCCAGGCGCGCAGCCGGCGCTGGCACAGCGGCCCGGGGGTCTCGGCCGCGGCCAGGCCCAGCGGCCAGCACACCTCCACCGCGGCCACCGTGTCCGGGCGTGGCAGCGGGTCGGCGTCGCCGGGCTGGTGCGGCAAGCCGTCGAGGGTGTCCAGCAGCAACGGCAGCGCGGTCACCGCCCCGTACTGGCCCGGCAGCGGCGTTCCGTCCGGCCGCCCCACCCACACCCCCACGGTATAGCGGCGGGTGCCACCGATCGCCCAGGCGTCGCGGAAGCCGTAGCTGGTGCCGGTCTTCCACGCCACCGGCGGGGTGCGCGAGCCGAACGCGCCGCTGGCATGGCCCGGGCGCGGCGCCGCCTGCAGCACCTCGCGCACGATCCAGGCCGCGCCGGGCGAGAGCAGGCGGCGCTGCAGCAATGGATCCTCCTCGCGGTAGCGCACCTGCCCGGCCACGCCGCCGCGCTGCAGGGCGGCGTAGGCGCCGACCAGGTCCTCCAGCCGCGCCGAGGTGCCGCCGAGGATCAGCGGCAACCCGGGCCGGCTGCCGCGCGGGAAGCGCAGCGGCAGCCCGGCGTGCTCCAGGCGCGCGGCAAAGCGCGCCGGACCGACCCGGTCCAGCAGGTCCACCGCCGGCACGTTGAGCGACAGGCGCAGCGCCGCGGCCGCGCCGACCGGGCCATTGAAGGCCTCGCCGAAGTTGCCCGGGCGGTAGCCGGCGAAGTCCTGCGGCGCGTCCACCAGCAGGCTCTCCGAATGGATCAGGCCATCGTCCAGGGCCATGCCGTACAGGAACGGCTTGAGCGTGGAACCGGGCGAGCGCCAGGCGCGGACCATGTCGACGTGGCCCAGGCGCTCGGCATCGCCCAGCCCGGCCGAGCCGACGTAGGCCAGGGCCCTGAGGCTGGCGTTGTCCACCACCAGCACGGCGGCGGAGGTGCGCGGCGGCAGCGCCGCCAGCCAGGCGACGACGCGCTCCTCCAGGGCACGCTGCAGGTTGGCGTCCACCGTGGTGGCCAGGCGGTGCGCACGCGGATGCTGCTGGCGCAGGCGCTGCGCCAGCAGGGCCGCGTGCTGCGGCACCCGCAGCGAGCGCGCCACCACCGGCTCGATCCTGGCGTCCTCCACCTGCTGCGGGGTCCAGCGCCCCAGCGCCTGCATCCGCTCCAGGACCTTGTCGCGCGCCGCGCGCGCGGCTTCCGGGTGGCGGTCCGGGCGCAGCCGGCTGGGTGCCTGCGGCAACACCGCCAGCAGCGCCGCCTCGGCCGGCGACAGCGCCGCGGCCGGCTTGCCCAGGTAGGCCCAGCTGGCCGCCTCCACGCCCTCGATGGTGCCGCCGAACGGCGCCCGCTCCAGGTAGATCCGCAGGATCTGGTCCTTGGACAGGCGCGCCTCCAGCTGCAGCGCGCGCGCCATCTGCCGCAGCTTGCCCAGGCCGCTACGGGTGTCGTGGCCGTCGAGGATGCGCGCCACCTGCATGCTCAAGGTCGAGCCGCCGGAGACGATGCGGCCGCTGCGCAGCCACTGCCAGGCGGCGCGCGCCAGCGCCACCGGATTGATCCCGGGGTGGTAGCGGAACCAGCGGTCCTCGTAGGTCAGCAGCGCCTCCAGGTACAGCGGCGAGACCGACTCCGGCGTGGCCGGATGGCGCCAGATGCCGTCGCGGTCGGCGAAGGCGCGCAGCGGCGTGCCGTCGGCGGCGGTGACCACGGTGGCGACGCCGGCCGCGCCGGGCAGCGGCGGCGGGAAGAGCAGGTCCAGCAGCAGCAGGGCGACGAGCACGGCGGCCAGGCCCCAGCGCAGGCACGCCAGTACGCGCCCGGTACGGCGCGGTGCTGCTGCGTTTGCGTCGGGCTGCCCCATCGTCCTTCCTGCCCCTCGGCCTGCCATTTGAAGCGATCCGGACGCCGCGCGGAAGCACGCCGGCCATCCATGCAAAGCAAAAGGGGCCGGTTGCCCGGCCCCCCTGGGGTGTCGCCTCGCTGGCCGTGGATCAGCGCAGGCCGGTCTCGCTGCGCGCGATGACCAGGCGCTGGATCTCCGAGGTGCCCTCGTAGATCTCGGTGATCTTGGCGTCGCGGAAGTACCGCTCCAGCGGCATCTCCTTGGAGTAGCCCATGCCACCGTGGATCTGCACCGCCTGGTGGGTGATCCACATCGCCGCCTCGGAGGCGACCAGCTTGGCCATCGAGGCCTCGGCCGAGAACGGCTTGCCCTGGCTCTTCAGCCACGCCGCGCGCAGGGTCAGCAGCAACGCCGAGTCCAGCTTGCACTTCATGTCGGCGATCTTGGCCTGGGTCATCTGGAAGGCGCCGATCGGCGAGCCGAAGGCCTTGCGCTCCTTCACGTACTCGATGGTCTTCTCGTACGCGGCGCGGGCGATGCCGATGGCCTGCGAGGCGATGCCGATGCGGCCGGCATCCAGCACGCTCATGGCGATCTTGAAGCCCTGGCCTTCCTCGCCCACCACTTCCTCCGGGCGCGCCACGTAGTCGGCGAACTCGATCTCGCAGGTGGCCGAGGCGCGGATGCCCAGCTTCGGCTCGGTCTTGCCGCGGTGGAAGCCCTCGCGGCTGGTGTCGACCATGAACGCGGTGATGCCGCGCGCGCCCTTTTCCGGATCGGTGACCGCGAACAGGATGATGTAGCGGGCGACCGGGCCGGAGGTGATCCAGCTCTTCTTGCCGTTGATGACGTAGGTGCCATCGGCCTGGCGCACGGCGCGGCAGCGCATGTTCGAGGCATCGGAGCCGGACTGCGGCTCGGTCAGGGCGAAGGCGCCGATCTCGCGGCCCTCGGCGATGGCGCGCACGTACTTCTGCTTCTGCTCCTCGTTGCCGTTCTTGAGGATGCCGGTGCAGAACAGCGAGTTGTTCACCGACATGATCGTCGAATGCGCGGCGTCACCGGCGGCGATCTCGATCATGGCCAGCGCGTAGGCCACCGGGTCCATGCCGGCGCCGCCGTACTCGGCCGGCACCTCGATGCCCATCAGGCCGTTCTCGCCGAGCAGGCGGATGTTCTCCAGCGGGAACTCGCCGGTGCGGTCGAAATGCTCGGCGCTCGGCGCGATCACTTCCTGGGCAATGCGGCGCGCCACGTCCTGCAGCATCAGTTGTTCTTCGGTGAAGCTGAAATCCACGGGGACCCCTCCGGTCTATGTCTGTCGCGATTGTAACCACTGCGCCATTCGCTGGCGTATGCGGTTGACCGGCGTCGGCCCGGAGCCGACAATATCGCTATATCGCGATAGGAAGATATTCAATGGATCTGGAGGACTGGTCGACCCGGCTGAAGGTCTTCGCCGACGCCACCCGGGTACGCCTGCTGGCCTTGCTGGAACTGGAAGAACTCACGGTGGCCGAGCTTTCCGCCATTACCCGCCTGGCGCAGCCGCGCGTGTCCACCCACCTGGCCAGGCTCAAGGAAGCCGGCCTGGTGCGCGACCGCCGCGCCGGCGTGTCGGCCTACTACCGTTTCGACCATGCCTCGCTGGACCCGGCGCAGCGCGCATTGTGGCAGGCCCTGAGCACCGGCAGCGACGATCCGCTGCTGCGCCAGGACGCCGAACGCCTGCCGGCGGTGCTGGCGGCGCGCGCGGCCGACCAGAACTGGGCCGACAGCGTGGCCGGCGACATGGAGCGCCACTACTCCCCCGGCCGCACCTGGGAGGCCCTGGCGCGCAGCGCGCTGCCGCTGCTGCACACCGGCGACGTGCTGGACATCGCCTCCGGCGACGGCGTGCTGGCGGAGCTGCTGGCGCCGCACTCGCGCCGCTACGTGTGCGTGGACACCAGCGCGCGGGTGGTGGCCGCCGCCAGCGAACGCCTGCGCCGGCTGGAGAACGTCGAGGTGCGCGAGGGTGACATGCACGCCCTGCCCTTCGATCCGGCCAGCTTCGACCTGGTGGTGCTGATGCACGCCCTCACCTATGCCGACCGCCCTGCGGTGGCGGTGGCCGAAGCCGCGCGCGTGCTGCGCAAGGGTGGCCGCCTGCTGCTGACCAGCCTGGCGCGCCACGAACACAAGGCGGTGGTCGAGACCTACGGCCACGTCAACCTCGGTTTCACCGCCAAGGAACTGCGCCGGTTCGCCGAGAAATCCGGGCTGGTGGTCACCAGCCTGGAGACGGTGACCCGCGAACGTCGCCCCCCGCATTTCGAGGTGATCTCGCTGATCGCGCACAAGCCCTGAGGCCGACCATGTCCCGCTCCCTCCCCTGGCTCCATCCCGAACGCGTCGCCCTGCTCGAACAGGCCCTGCGCGAACGCATCCTGGTGATCGACGGCGCCATGGGCACCATGATCCAGCGCCACGGCCTGGACGAGGCCGACTACCGCGGCGAGCGCTTCGCCGAGGGCTACGACCGCCAGCACCACCCCCAGCACGAGGGCCACGGCCCGCATTGCGGCCACGACCTGAAGGGCAACAACGACCTGCTGCTGCTGACCCGGCCGGAGGTGATCGAGGGCATCCACCGCGCCTACCTGGAGGCAGGCGCCGACCTGGTGGAGACCAACACCTTCAACGCCACCGCGATCAGCCAGGCCGACTACCACCTCGAGCACCTGGTGTACGAGCTCAACCGCGCCGGCGCCGCGCTGGCGCGCAAGGCCTGCGACGCGGTGGAGGCCGCCACCCCGGGCAAGCCGCGCTTCGTGATCGGCGTGCTCGGCCCGACCAGCCGCACCGCCTCGATCAGCCCGGACGTCAACGACCCCGGCTTCCGCAACACCAGCTTCGACGAGCTGCGCGCGACCTACCGCGAGGCGGTCGAGGGCCTGGTCGACGGCGGCGCCGACACGCTGATGGTCGAGACCATCTTCGACACGCTCAACGCCAAGGCCGCGCTGTTCGCGATCGAGGAGGTGTTCGAGGCCCGCGGCGCGCGCCTGCCGGTGATGATCTCCGGCACCATCACCGACGCTTCCGGGCGCACCCTGTCCGGGCAGACCGCGGAGGCCTTCCACACCTCGCTGGCCCATGCGCGGCCGCTGTCGATCGGCCTGAACTGCGCACTGGGCGCGCGGGACCTGCGCCCGCACATCGAGGCCCTGGCCCAGGTCTCGCCGTACTACGTCAGCGCCCATCCCAATGCCGGCCTGCCCAACGCCTTCGGCGGCTACGACGAGACACCGGAAGAGATGGCCGCGACCCTGCGCGAATTCGCCGAGGCCGGGCTGCTCAACCTGGTCGGCGGCTGTTGCGGCACCACCCCGGACCATATCCGTGCGATCGCCGAGGCCGTGCGTGGGGTGGCGCCGCGTGTTCCCGCCGCCGCCCTGGAGCAGGCCGCATGAGCACCGCCCCCCGCCATCCCCGCCTGTCCGGCCTGGAACCGCTGGTCATCACCCCGGAGCTGCTGTTCGTCAACATCGGCGAGCGCACCAACGTCACCGGCAGCGCGCAGTTCCGCAAGCTGATCAAGGAGGAGCGCTACGCCGAGGCGGTGGAAGTCGCGCGCCAGCAGGTGGAGAACGGCGCGCAGATCCTCGACGTGAACATGGACGAGGGCCTGATCGATTCGGAGAAGGCGATGACCAGGTTCCTCAACCTGATCGCCGCCGAGCCGGACATCGCCCGCATCCCGGTGATGGTCGACAGCTCGAAGTGGAGCGTGATCGAGGCCGGCCTGAAGTGCCTGCAGGGCAAGGGCGTGGTCAATTCGATCTCGCTCAAGGAAGGCAAGGACGTGTTCGTCGAGCACGCCCGCAAGGTGCTGCGCTACGGCGCAGCGGTGGTGGTGATGGCCTTCGACGAACAGGGCCAGGCCGACACCTGCGCGCGCAAGGTGGAGATCTGCACCCGCGCCTACCGCATCCTGGTGGACGAGGTCGGGTTCCCGCCCGAGGACATCATCTTCGACCCCAACATCTTCGCGATCGCCACCGGCATCGAGGAGCACGACAACTACGCGGTGGACTTCATCGAGGCCACCCGCATCATCCGCCAGACCCTGCCGCACTGCCACGTGTCAGGCGGCGTGTCCAACGTGTCGTTCTCCTTCCGCGGCAACGAGACCGTGCGCGGCGCGATCCACTCGGTGTTCCTGTACCACGCGATCAGGGCCGGCATGGACATGGGCATCGTCAACGCCGGCGCGCTGCCGGTGTACGACGACCTGGACCCGGAGCTGCGCGAGCGGGTCGAGGACGTGGTCCTCAACCGCCGCCGCGACGCCACCGAGCGCCTGCTGGAGATCGCCGAGCGCTACAAGGGCAGGAAGGGCGAGAAGAAGGTCGAGGACCTGGCCTGGCGGCAGAAGCCGGTCAACGAACGCCTGGCCCATGCCCTGGTCCACGGCATCGATGCCTTCGTCGACGAGGACACCGAGGAGGCCCGCCAGCAGGCCGCGCGCCCGCTGGACGTGATCGAAGGCCCGCTGATGGACGGCATGAACGTGGTCGGCGACCTGTTCGGCGCCGGCAAGATGTTCCTGCCGCAGGTGGTCAAGTCCGCGCGGGTCATGAAGAAGGCGGTGGCCTGCCTGCTGCCCTTCATCGAGGCGGAGAAGGCGCGCACCGGCGACGCCGGCAAGCCCAACGGCCGCATCGTCATGGCCACGGTCAAGGGCGACGTGCACGACATCGGCAAGAACATCGTCGGCGTGGTCCTGGCCTGCAACAACTTCGAGGTGATCGACCTGGGGGTGATGGTGCCGGCGCAGAAGATCCTCGACGCGGCGCGCGAGGCCAACGCCGACCTGATCGGCCTGTCCGGCCTGATCACGCCCTCGCTGGAGGAGATGGGCCACGTGGCGCGCGAGCTGCAGCGCCAGGGCTTCGCCACCCCGCTGATGATCGGCGGCGCCACCACCTCGCGCGCGCACACCGCGCTGAAGATCGACCCGCACTACCAGGCCCCGGTGGTCTGGGTGAAGGATGCATCGCGCGCGGTGGGCGTGGCCCAGTCGCTGATCTCGCCGGAACTGCGCGGCCCGTTCGTGGCCGCCAACGAGGCCGACTACGCCGAGATCCGCGCCCGCCATGCCAACCGCGGCGACGCCAAGCGCCTGGTATCCCTGGAGAAGGCGCGCGGCCAGCGTTTCGACGGCGGCTGGGGCAGCTACGCGCCGCCGGCGCCGAACCGCCCCGGCGTGCACGCCTTCGACTGGCCGCTGGAAGACCTGCTGCCCTGCCTCGACTGGACCCCGTTCTTCCAGGCCTGGGAGCTTGCCGGCAAGTACCCGGCAATCCTGCAGGACCCGGTGGTCGGCCCCCAGGCGAGCGAGTTGTTCCGCGACGCCCAGGCGATGCTTGCGCGCATCGTGGCGGAGAAGTGGCTGGCCGCGCGCGCGGTCTACGGGCTGTGGCCGGCCGCCAGCCATGGCGACGACGTGGTGCTGCAGCACGCCGATGGCCCGGCCACCCTGCATTTCCTGCGGCAGCAGGTGGACAAGCCGGCCGACCGCCCGGACTTCTGCCTGGCCGACTTCATCGCCCCGGCCGGCAGCGGCGTGCAGGACTGGATCGGCGCCTTCGCGGTGACCGCCGGCATCGGCATCGACGCGCACGTGGCCCGCTTCGAGGCCGCGCACGACGACTACAACGCAATCCTGCTCAAGTCGCTGGCCGACCGCCTGGCCGAGGCCCTGGCCGAGCGCCTGCACCAGCGCGTGCGCACCGAATTCTGGGGCTACGCGGCGGACGAGGCGCTGGACAACGAAGCGCTGATCGCCGAACGCTACCGCGGCATCCGCCCGGCCCCGGGCTATCCGGCCTGCCCGGACCACAGCGAGAAGGCCACCCTGTTCCGCCTGCTGGACGCGCCGGGCAATGCCGGCATGGCGCTGACCGAGAGCTTCGCCATGCTGCCCACCGCGGCGGTGTCCGGTTACTACTTCAGCCACCCGGGCAGCCAGTACTTCGTGGTCGGCCGGGTCGGCAAGGACCAGGTGGCCGACTACGCCCGGCGCAAGGGCGTGGACAAGGCCCAGGTGGAGCGCTGGCTGGCCTCCAACCTGGACTACGACCCGGAGTAACCGCAGCGGGCCGCGGCTGCGCCCGGCCCACGCAGGCGCGCAAGCGGCGCCGTGCCCGTGCCCGGACGCGGCCGCGTCGCGGTGCGGCACGTGCGCCCCCGGCTGCACCGGGGGCCAGCCAGCCCCTACAATGCCGCCCCTGCCCTGCTTCGGAGTCCCGCATGCAAGCCGATCACGTCCGCGCCGTCGTCACCGGCGGCGTCTCCGGCCTCGGCCTGGCCGTGGCCCAGCGCATCGTCGCCGATGGCGGCAAGGTCGCCCTGCTCGACGTCAACGACGACAAGGGCGCGGCCGCGGTTGCGGCGCTGGGTGCCGGCAACGCGCGCTACTTCCGCGCCGACGTCAGCGACGAGGCCGGCGTGGCCGCCACCCTGGAAGCCGCGCGCGAGTTCCTCGGCGGGCTCAACGTGGCGGTCAACTGCGCCGGCATCCTCGGCGCCGGCCGCGTGCTGGGCAAGGAAGGCCCGATGCCGCTGGACGGCTTCACCCGCACGGTGATGGTCAACCTGGTCGGCAGCTTCAACGTGGCCAAGGCCGCGGCGGCGCTGATGCAGCACAACGAACCGGGCGAGGACGGCGAGCGCGGCGTGATCGTCAACACCGCCTCGGTCGCCGCCTACGAGGGCCAGATCGGCCAGGCCGCGTACTCGGCCTCCAAGGGCGGCGTGGTCGGCATGACCCTGCCGATGGCCCGCGAACTGGCGCGCTTCGGCATCCGGGTCATGACCATCGCCCCGGGCGTGTTCTGGACCCCGATGGTCGACGGCATGCCGGAAAGCGTGCAGCAGTCCCTGGCCGCGACCATCCCGTTCCCGGCGCGCCTGGGCCAGCCGGCCGAATTCGCCGACACCGTGGCCTTCATCCTGCGCACCCGCTACCTCAACGGCGAGACCATCCGCCTCGACGGCGCGACACGGTTGGCGCCGAAGTAAGAGCCGGGATTGGGGGATTCGAGACGCGGGATTGGCCAGAGCAGAAACGACAGCCCCCGCACCGATCGTCCAGTCCCGAGTTCCGAACTGCAATCGAATCCCCAATCCCGAATCCCGAATCCCGGACTTCAAATGAAAGCCAGCGAAATCAAGAAGGGCAACGTCGTCGAGTACAACAACGGGGTCTACCAGGTCCGCGACATCGAACGCAGCTCGCCGCAGGGCCGCGGCGGCAACGTGCGCTACCGCTTCATCATGTACTCGGTGCCCGGCGGCACCAAGCTGGACGCCAGCTTCGACGCCGAGGACAACCTGGTCGAGGTCGAGCTGCTGCGCCGCCAGGCCAGCTTCTCGTACAAGGACGGCGACGCCTTCGTGTTCCTCGACGACGAGGACTACACCCCCTACACCCTCGACCCGGACGCGCTGGGCGACGCGGTCGGCTACATCACCGAGGGCCTGACCGGCTGCTACGTGCAGGTGATCGACGAGCAGCCGGTGGCCGTGCAGCTGCCGCAGCACGTGGTCCTGGAAGTGGTGGAGACCCCGCCGGAACTGAAGGGCGGCACCGCGACCAAGCGCCCGAAGCCGGCCAAGCTCAGCACCGGGATCGAGATCATGGTCCCGGAGTACATCGCCAACGGCGAGAAGATCCTGGTCAACACCACCACCGGCGAGTTCGGCGGGCGGGCCGATTGAGGGGCCCTTCCCGGCCGCGCGCAGGCGCGGCCGGGAAGGCGGGATTCGGGATTCGGGATTGGTGATTCGCAAGAGCGGACACGGGTCCCGTGTTCACCGGGCGGCCTTCGCGTAGCCCGCAGCCGAGCGCTTTCGGGATGCCGCGCCCCACGGATCCGGGTTGCCCCGGGACGCAGCCAACCCCGGATGCGGCCTCATGCGGGCTACGAGCCTGCGCCCGCCAGCTCCCGCAGCCGCTCACCTAGCCGCGCGACATTCGCCTCGGCGCCCTCCAGAGCCTCGCGCCGCGCGGCGGGCAGCAGCGCCCTGATCTTCGCTTCCAGTGCCCGTGCGTCGGTCCTGCGGCCTTCGGCCGACGCGACCGCGGTGGCCTCCAGCCTCCCGCGCTCTTCCCGCTGCGGCAGGCCATAGCCGTCCACGCCCTGCAGCCATGCCGCCGGGCGGCTGAAGGCGTCGCCCACTTCCAGGAACAGGCGCACATCGCCGGCGACGCCGGCATCGGCAGCAGCGATGCGGCCCAGCCAGCGGCGCTTGAGCTGGTCACGGGCCAGCGCCTCCTCGCGCCGCAGCGCGGCCGATTCCAGCACCAGCAACGCCGCCGCGCCCTTCAGCCCGGCCTGTTCCAGCGCCGGCCGGCGCCGCGCCGGCGGCAGCGCGATCCATTCGCGGGCATCGCGCGCCTGCAGGCCCAGTTCGTCGCGGGCGACCGCGTACATGGCCTGGTAATGGGTGCTGGCGGCCTCGAAGCGGAAGCCCAGGCGCACCTGCTCCACCGGATCGGCCGGCACCGCCGGCACGTCGACCACGCCGTGCCGGCGCAGGCGCCGCGCCAGCCCGTTCGGGAACACGGTGCGCAGCGGCAGTGCCGCCAGCCGTGGCACCGCGTCGTGCAGCAGCTTCCAGGTCTCCACCGCGCAGTTGTTGCCGAGGAACAGGTAGCGGCCGTCGTAACTCCAGTGCAGCTGCGCCGCGCGCGTGGCCACCGCCTGCACCTCCTGCGGCGACAGCGCCAGCGGGATCGCATGCAGGTCGCGCAGCTCCACCCGGGTGTATTCGTCCACCACCTGCTCCAGCGGCAGGGCGAACAGGCGCGAGGGATAGCCACCCGTGAGGCCGCGCCAGCTGGAGATCTGCAGGTCGTCGACGAAGGCGCGGAAGGACAGCACCAGGTGGTGCTGCAGGTCCAGGCGGCAATCCGGCCCGGGTTCGCGCCCGGGCGCGCAGACCACCAGGCGCAGCATGGCGTGGCCCCAGCGGCTGGCGAGGCCATCGCCGTCCCCGGCCAGCAGGTAGTCCACCGCGTACACGCGTTCCGGCGCGAGCAGGCGCAGCGGCTCGGCGCCGGCGGCCGGGTCCTGGACGAAGGCCAGGCCATGGGCGCAGTCGCTCCCGCCGCCGCGTTCCTCGCCGAACCGGTGGTCGAAATACTCCGCCAGCGCCGGGCGCCGGCAGGCGTAGTCCGGGTCCAGCAGGTAATGCTCGAGGTTGACCGCCACGTACTCGCGCGGGGAGGCCAGTTCGTAGGGGTCGGGGCTGCGGTCGCGGAAATCGTTGCGGCCGCGCCGGCCCGGGTGCAACGCCGAGCGCTGCCAGCCGGCGAGGTCGAGCAGGCGCGGATCGCGCGACAGGCCGCCGGCGGCGGTGCGGTCGTACAGGTGCGCCAGTTCGTGCAGCAGCGCGGCCAGCGCCGCCCTGGCGGCGGCGGGTTCCTGTGCGCGCCGCTTCCAGTCCTCCAGCAGGCGCCGCTGCAGCAGGATGCGCCAGTGGCGGGCACGGCCGTGCACCTGCTGCGGCAGGTCGTCGCGCCATTCCAGCGTGATCGGCCGTTCCAGCGCGGACGCCCAGGGCCGTGGCAGCCGCGCCGTGGCCGCGTCAAGCAGTTCGCGCGTGGCCGCTGCGTCGGCGTGGTCCAGGCCCGGGGGAAGTTCGAAGCGCGGAGCCGCGGAGGCCGCGGCGCTGGCCAGCAGCAGGGCCGCCAGCGCCAGCGGGCGGATCATCCGGCGGCGAGGATCTTCCGCGCCAGCTCCAGGTCGCTGGCCTGGCGCGCGGCGGCGTCGCGCTCGCGCAGCACGCGCAGGGCCGCCTCCAGGCGGGCGCTGCGCACCCGGCCCTCGCTGGCGACGAAGCCAGCGGCATCCTCGCGCGCGGCCTGGACCAGCTTGTCGTCGCCGGAGGTGCTGCCGGAGGACGCCGAGCTACCGGCGGAGGAGGCGCCGGCCGAGGTGCCGGCGAAGCTCGAGGCCTGGGCCGGCAGGGCGCAGGCGAACAGCAGGGCGGCGAGGGTCAGGGAGGAATGCTTCATGGGCAGGTGGCGGGCGTGGTCAGGAATACGTGAAGCCTACCCTGCCGCCCGCCCCGCCTGCACCTGCCGCCGGCAACCGGTCAGGCGTCGAACAGCTTGCCCGGGTTGAGGATGCCGTTGGGGTCGAACGCCTGCTTGATCCCGCGCATCAGCGCGATCTCGGCCTCGCTGCGGGTGCTGGACAGGTAGGGCTTCTTGACCAGGCCGATGCCGTGCTCGGCGGAGATGCTGCCGCCGCATTCCTGCAGCGCCTGGGCCAGCAGCTTGGTCACGTGCTCGCACTGGCCGACGAAGTCGGCGTCGGAGGTATCGTCCGGCTTGAGCACGTTGATGTGCAGGTTGCCGTCGCCGATATGGCCGAACCAGACCACGTCGAAGTGCGGATAGGCCTGCCCCAGCAGCGCCTGGGTCTTCGCCAGGAACGCCGGCATGGCGGAGATGCGCACCGAAACGTCGTTCTTGTACGGCTTGTACCTGGCCACCGATTCGGTGATGCCCTCGCGCAGGCGCCAGATCTGCTGGGCCTGGGCCTCGGACTGGCTGATCACGCCGTCGGCCACCCAGCCCTGCTCCATGCAGTGCTCGAACGCGGCCATGGCCGCGGCCTCGGTGGCCTCGTCGTCGCTGGCGAACTCGGTGACCACGTAGAACGGGTACTCGTCCTCCAGCGGCTTCTGCGCGCCGTGGGCCACCACGTGGCGCAGGGCGCGGTCGGTGAAGAACTCGAACGCCTCCAGGCGCAGGCGGCCGCGGAACTCGGCGAACACGTCCATCAGCACCTCGAACGAGGGCAGCGCCAGCAGCATCACGTTGGTCGGCGGCGGCGGGTCGGTCAGGCGCAGGATGGCCTCCACCACGATGCCCAGGGTGCCCTCCGAGCCGATCATCAGCTGGCGCAGGTCGTAGCCGCTGGAGTTCTTCACCAGGCCGCGGTTGAGGTGCAGCACCTCGCCCGCACCGGTGACCACGGTCAGGCCGGCGATCCATTCGCGGGTATTGCCGTAGCGGATCACGCGGATGCCGCCGGCGTTGGTGGCGATGTTGCCGCCGATCGAGCACGAGCCGCGCGCGGCGAAGTCCACCGGATAGATGAGGCCGTGCTCGGCCGCCGCGTTGTGCACCGCCTCCAGCGGCATGCCGGCCTGCACGGCCAGGGTGCGGTCGACGCGGTTGAACTCCAGCACCTTGTTCATCCGCTCCAGGCTCAGCACCAGCTCGCCGTTGGCGGCCACCGCGCCGCCGGACAGGCCGGTGCGGCCGCCGGAGGGCACGATCGCCACCCTGTGGCGGTTGGCCCAGCGCACGATGGCCTGGACTTCCTCCACCGTGCCCGGCAGGGCAATGGCCAGCGGCGCCGGGGTCCAGCGACGGGTCCAGTCGCGGCCGTAGTGCTCCAGGTCGGCGGCGTCGGTCTTCAGGCGCAGGTCGGGCACCGACGCGAGCAGGTCGGCAAGGCGGGGATCGGTCATGGGAACGGTGCGGGCAAGGCGGAGCGGGAGCCGGCAAGCGTGCCAGCCCCGGGGCGGTCGCGTCCAGCGCGGGACGCGCCCTGCCCCGGCGGCCCGCCGCCGCGGACAAGCCCTTGTTTCATCGGCAACTTTGCACGCGTGCAACTGCCACCACCACGGGCACGCGGTGTTGCGCGCAAACCGGGCAAATGCCAATGACGCGGCGCGGAAAACAGGGGGCGCTTCTGGCATAGTTGGCGGCTCCCGCCACACCCGAACCGGAAGCCGCGCGCATGTCGCCCAAGAAGACCTCCTTCCCGAAATCGGACATCCGCGTGCTGCTGCTGGAGGGCGTCAGCCAGACCGCGGTGGAGACCTTCCGCGCCGCCGGCTACACCCAGATCGAGTTCCACGACAAGTCGCTGCCGGAGGACGAGCTGAAGGCGCGCATCGCCGAGGCCCACATCATCGGCATCCGCTCGCGCACCCAGCTCACCGCCGACGTGCTGGCCCATGCCAAGCGCCTGATCGCGGTGGGCTGTTTCTGCATCGGCACCAACCAGGTCGACCTGGACACCGCCGAGCTGGCCGGCATCCCGGTGTTCAACGCGCCCTACTCCAACACCCGCTCGGTGGCCGAACTGGTGGTGGCCGAGGCGGTGATGCTGATGCGCGGCATCCCGCAGAAGAATGCGCAGTGCCACCGCGGCGGCTGGTCCAAGTCCGCCGCCGGCAGCCGCGAGGTGCGCGGCAAGACCCTGGGCATCGTCGGCTACGGCCACATCGGCACCCAGGTCGGCGTGCTCGCCGAGGCGCTGGGCATGAACGTGGTCTTCCACGACATCGAGACCAAGCTGTCGCTGGGCAATGCGCGCGCCGCGCAAAGCCTGGAGGACCTGCTGGCGCACGCGGACGTGGTCACCCTGCACGTGCCGGAGACCCCGGCGACGAAGAACATGATCGGCGCTGCCCAGATCGCGGCGATGAAGCGCGGCGCGCACCTGATCAACGCCTCGCGCGGCACCGTGGTCGACATCGACGCGCTGGCCGCGGCGCTGGAATCGGGCCATGTCGGCGGCGCGGCGGTGGACGTGTTCCCGGTCGAGCCCAAGGGCAACAGCGAACCATTCGTCTCGCCGCTGACCCGCTTCGACAACGTGATCCTGACCCCGCACATCGGCGGCAGCACGCTGGAGGCGCAGGAGAACATCGGCGTGGAGGTGGCGGCCAAGCTGGTGCGCTACAGCGACAACGGCAGCACCCTGTCCGCGGTCAACTTCCCCGAGGTCACCCTGCCCGAGCACGAGGGCAGCCTGCGGTTGCTGCACATCCACCGCAACGTGCCGGGCGTGCTGTCGAAGGTCAACGAGATCTTCAGCCGCCACGCGGTCAACATCGACGGCCAGTTCCTGCGCACCGACCCCAAGGTCGGCTACGTGGTGATCGACGTGGCCGCCGACGAGGCCAAGGTCAGCCAGCTGCGCGAGGAACTGGCCGCGATCCCGGGCACCCTGCGCACCCGCGTCCTGTACTGAGCCGGCGCAGGCCTGCGCCTGGCCATGCGACGGGCCGGCATCGCCGGCCCGTCGCGTTTCCGGCGCTCAACCCCGCGCGGCCAGCCAGCGCGCGGCCATGCGCCGCATCGAGGGGTCGCAGCGCGGGTCGTCCACCAGTTCGTCGATCCGGCGCCAGGCCAAGGCGTGGGATTCGGCGCTGACCACGAAACGCTCGTCCGCGCCGGCGCGCACCACGTAACGCACGTCGTAATGCCAGTGTCCCGGGACCTCGCCGCGCTCCGGGATCCAGTGCCGGTCCAGGTCGAAGATGCGGCCGTCCTCCAGGCGCAGGCCCGGCACCCCGGTTTCCTCCTCCGCTTCCTTCAAGGCCACCTGCGCCAGGTCGCGCTCGCCGTCGGCATGGCCGCCCGGCTGCAGCCAGCGGTCGAGCTTGCGGTGGTGGGTCAGCAGGGTGCGCTGGCCATCGGCGCTGACCACCCAGGCCGAGCCGGTGAAATGCCCCTCCAGGCGCTGGCGGATGAACGGGTCAGCCGCATCCTCCAGCAGGGCCAGGAAGGCATCGGCCAGTCCCGCCTGCATCGGCTCGCGCGTGCGGTATTCGGCCAGCTGGGCGGCCAATGCCTGCACTTGCACCATGGTGGTTCCCGTCGTCATGGATTGGCACCCGGATTATGCACGGGCCTTGCTGCAGTGCGGCACCGCATTGCCAAGCGACCCGGGCATTTGGCAAGGTACGGCGCTCATGTGGCCTCCGGTGGCCGCTCTTCATACCCGGCGCTCGAAGCCACCAGGGGGAACGTCATATGTCCAGCCGTCTATTCAGCACCAAGCCCATGGAACCGGCACCGCACGTGGATGCCGGCGAGCCGGTGGAAGGCTCACTCCAGGGCGAGGCAACCCTGCGCCGCACCCTCACCGCCCGCCAGCTGATCCTGCTGGGCGTGGGCGCGGTGATCGGCGCCGGCATCTTCGTGCTGACCGGCCAGGCCGCGGCCAACCACGCCGGCCCGGCGATCATGCTCAGCTTCGTCCTGGCCGGCTTCGCCTGCGCCATGGCCGGCCTGTGCTACGCCGAATTCGCCTCGATGATGCCGGTCTCCGGCAGCGCCTATTCCTATGCCTACGCCACCCTCGGCGAGGGCGTGGCCTGGTTCATCGGCTGGTGCCTGGTGCTGGAGTACCTGTTCGCCTCGGCCACCGTGGCCGTGGGCTGGTCCGGCTACCTCACCAGCTTCCTGACCACCACCCTGCACCTGCCCTTCCCCGCCGAGCTGGCCGCCGCGCCACTGGCCTGGAACGGCACCGAGTTCGTGGCCACCTCCGGCATCGTCAACCTGCCGGCGATCCTGATCGTGGCCGCGGTCAGCGCCCTTTGCTACGTCGGCATCACCCAGTCGGCCTTCGCCAACGCGATCGTGGTGGCGATCAAGATCGCGGTGATCGCGGCCTTCCTCGGCTTCGGCATCCAGTACATCGATCCGGGCAACTGGACCCCGTTCGTCCCCGAGAACGCCGGGCCGGGCAAGTTCGGCATGGAAGGCGTGTTCCGCGCCGCGACCATCGTGTTCTTCGCCTACATCGGCTTCGACGCGGTCTCCACCGCCGCCGGCGAGGCGAAGAACCCGCAGCGCGACATGCCGATCGGCATCCTCGGCTCGCTGGCAATCTGCACCCTGGTCTACATCGCCGTGTGCGCGGTGCTGACCGGCATGACCCACTACTCGCTGCTCAACACCGCCAAGCCGGTGGCCACCGCGCTGGAGGAAGTGCTCAAGGCCGACCCCACCGCCAACGTAACCTGGCTCAAGACCGCGGTGGAGATCGGCGCCATCGCCGGCCTGTCCTCGGTGATCCTGGTGATGCTGATGGCGCAGCCGCGCATCTTCTATTCGATGTCGCGCGACGGGCTGATGCCGCGCCTGTTCGGCAAGGTCCACCCGCGCTACCAGACCCCGCACGTGGGCACGGTCATCGTCGGCGTGATCGCCTGCCTGCTGGCCGGCTTCATGCCGCTGAGCGTGCTCGGCGAGCTGGTTTCGATGGGCACCCTGCTGGCCTTCGCCACCGTGTGCCTGGGCGTGTTCGTGCTGCGCTTCAGGCGCCCGGACCTGCCGCGCCCGTTCCGGGTGCCGTTCTTCTGGCTGATCTGCCCGCTGGGCTTCATCGCCTGCCTGGGTCTGTTCTGGCAGTCGTTCGCCGAGCACTGGAAGGTATTCGTGGGCTGGACGGTGCTGGGGCAGCTGATCTACTTCGGCTACGGCTACCGCCACAGCAAGCTGCGCCAGCGCGGCTGATCCCCCTCCCGATCGCGGCCGGCCATGTGCCGGCCGCTCCAGTTTCCTTTTCCAGGATCGGCGCATGAGCGCAAGCGTTCCCCGCAAGATCGGGCCGGTGCTGGCGACCTTCGTGGTTGCCAACAACATGATCGGCTCGGGTTTCTTCCTGTTGCCCGCCACCCTGGCCAAGTCCGGCGGCGTGACCGCGTTGAGCTGGCTGCTGGGCACGGTGCTGGCGATGATGCTCGGCGGCGCCTTCGCCCGGCTGGCGCGCCACCATCCGGACCTGGAGTCGCAGGACGACTACGTGCGCCCCTCGCTGGGCCGCGACGCCTCGTTCCTCGCGACCACCATGTACTGGGTGTCCTCCTGGATCGGCAACAACGCCATCGCCGTGGCCGCGTTCGGCTACCTGGTGATCCTGTTGCCGATCGAGGACAGCACCGGGGTGCGCCTGGCCGGGCAGGTCGCGCTGATCTGGCTGATGTTCGCCCTGAACCTGATGGGCCCGCGGCCGATCGCGCGCTTCCAGTCGATGTGCGTGGTGCTGGGCCTGCTGCCGGTGGCGGCGATCCTCACCGCCGGCTGGGCGTACTTCGACCCGGAGGTGTACCGCACCGCCTGGAACGTGTCGGGCACCTCGGACACCGCGGTGGTGCTGCAGTCGCTGGCCCCGATCTTCTGGGCTTTCGTCGGCCTGGAGACCGGCGCGATGGTCGCCGGCGTGGTCGACGACCCGGACCGCAACGTGCCGCGCGCGACGCTCGGCGGCATCGCCATCGCCGGCGTGGTGTACCTGACCTCCTCGGTGCTGATGATGGGCATCGTGCCGGCCTCGCAGCTGGCCCAGTCCAGCGCCCCGTTCGCTATGGTCGCCGGCGAGATGTTCGGCCCGTGGGCGGTGCCGGTGATCGCCGCGGCCGCCGCGCTGAAGGCCACCGGCACCCTCGGCGGCTGGATGCTGGTGAGCGGCGAATCCGGCGCGCGCGCGGCGCAGCGCGGTTTCCTGCCGGCGGTGTTCGGCCACCTGCGGCCCAACGGCTCGGCCCGCAACGGGCTGTGCATCATCGCCCTGTCGATGACCCTGCTGGCCTTCCTGACCCTGTCGCCGACCGTTTCCGGGCAGTTCGAGATCCTGATCGAAATGGTCGTGGTGCTGGTGGTGGTGGCCTACGCCGCCGCCGGCCTGAGCCTGCTGCTGGGCACGCCCGGGCGCACGCCCACCCGGCGCGAACGGATGCTGGGCATGGGCGCCCTGCTCGCCTGCGGCCTGCTGGTCTACTCCACCCCGGTGCAGACCCTGGTCGGCGGCTTGGTGTTCGCCGGCCTGGCCTGGGCCGCGTATCGCGGCTTCGGCCGCCGGTAGCGCGCGGTCGCGCGTTAGACTTCGCGCATGAACACCACCGAGCTCCCCTACGACCCGGCGCGGCTGCGCGAGCGGGCGCAATCCCTGATCGCCAACATCCGCGAGCTGGCGCAGCGCGGCTGGACCCCGGCCACCAGCAGCAACTTCTCCGAGCGCCTGGACCAGGCGCATGCGGCCATCACCGTGTCCGGCCGCGACAAGGGCCGCCTGGCCGAGGACGACATCATGGTCGTGGACCTGGAGGGCCGCGCGGTCGGGCGCCAGCTGCGGCCCTCGGCCGAGACCCTGCTGCACACCCGGCTGTACCGGCGCTTCCCGGAAGTCGGCTGCGTGCTGCACACCCACTCCCTGACCCAGACCGTGGCCTCGCGCCTTTACGCGCGCCAGGGGCGGATCCGCCTGGAGGGCTACGAGCTGCTCAAGGCGTTCGAGGGCAACAGCACCCACGAGACCGCGATCGAGGTCCCGGTGTTCGCCAATACCCAGGACATGACCGTCCTGGCGGCGCAGGTGGACGAGGTCCTGGACCGGCAGCCGCTGTGGGGCTACCTGATCGACGGCCATGGCCTGTACGCCTGGGGCCGGACCATGGCCGACGCCCGCCGCCACCTGGAAGCGTTCGAGTTCCTGCTCGGCTGCGAACTGGAGCTGCGCCGGCTCGGCGCCTGAGCCTCATTCCGTCCCCGTCGCGCCTGGAAACCGGGTGTCATGAGCGCCGCGGCGCACAGCTGGTAATCTTTCCGGTCCACGCGGTTTCCCGCGGCTTGAGCAAAAGGTGACCCCCATGAGCCGACTGCGCATCTTCGAAGAGAACCGCCCCGAACAGCCGCTGTTCGAGAGCACCGACGGCAATGCCATCGCCGCCGAGCTGGCGCGCATCGGCGTGACCTTCGAGCGCTGGCACGCGACCAAGCCGATCGAACCCGGCGCCAGCCCCGAGGAGGTGATGGAGGCCTACCGCGCCGACATCGACCGCCTGGTGGCCGAGCGCGGCTTCAGGACCGTGGACGTGGTCAGCATCGCCCCGGACAACCCCAACCGCGAGGAGATGCGCAGGAAGTTCCTCGACGAGCACTTCCACAAGGAGGACGAGGTGCGCTTCTTCGTCGCCGGCTCGGGCCTGTTCACCCTGCACGTGGACGACAAGGTCTACGAGGTGGAGTGCGTGAAGGACGACCTGATCGCCGTGCCGGACGGCACCCGCCACTGGTTCGACATGGGCCCGCAGCCGAACTTCGTCGCCATCCGCTTCTTCACCGAGCCGGACGGCTGGGTCGGCCACTTCACCGGCACCGACATCGCCCAGCGGTTCCCGCGCTACGAACCGCAGGTGCACTGAAAGTCCGCCGGCACGTCCCACCGCCCCTCGCCCGCGCGAGGGGCGCTCCGTTTCAAGGATCCCGAATGACCCGCGCCATCGTCACCGACATCGAAGGCACCACCAGCAGCATCTCGTTCGTGCGCGACGTGCTGTTCCCGTACGCCCGCCGCGCCCTGCCCGGCTTCGTCGCCACGCATGGCCACGAGCCGGAGGTGCGGCGCTGGCTGGACGCGGTGGCGGTTGAAGCCGGAGGCCTGTGCCAGGACGCGATGATCGTGGAAACGCTGCAGGGCTGGATCGACCAGGACCGCAAGCACACCGCGCTCAAGGCGCTGCAGGGCATGGTCTGGGAGGCCGGCTACCGCAACGCCGACTTCACCGCGCCGATCTATCCCGACGCGGCCCAGGCGCTGCAGCGCTGGCACGACCTGGAGCTGCCGCTGTACGTGTACTCGTCCGGCTCGGTGCCGGCGCAGAAGCTGTTCTTCGGCCACAGCGACGCCGGCGACCTCACCGGCCTGTTCTCCGGCTGGTTCGACACCGAGATCGGCGGCAAGCGCGAAGCCACCAGCTACGCCAGGATCGCCGAGGCGATCGGCCTGGCGCCGCGCGAGATCCTGTTCCTGTCCGACGTGGTCGAGGAGCTGGACGCGGCCCGTGCCGCCGGCCTGCACACGGTGCTGGTGGATCGCCCGGAGGATTACCCGGAGCCGCGGCTGGAGGATGCCGCGCACGGGCACACCCGGGTCACCGGCTTCCAGGAAATCGCGCTACCGCGCTGAAGCCGGGCAGGCCCGGGCCAAGGCGGTTTTGCCGTTGCTTTCCCCTGCCGTTGGCGCGAATCGGGCACCGCGGGGCCAGTCTTCCCTTGCACGAAGCAGGCAAGGGGCAAAGGCAGCAGCGCCGTAGTCCCGGCTCAGGGCCGTGCTTCCTCCAGCCGGTAGCGCGTGGAAGCCAGCACCTCGCCCTGCCAGCGGTCGAACGCACGCACCTCCACGGTGTGCTCGCCCGGCGCCAGGCCCGTGTCCAGCGCGCCGCGCCACAGGTGGGTGGACGCGGTCGCCTCGGGCGAGCGGTCGTAGCCGCGCAGCGACCCGGCCAGGTCGTCGGCCGCGTTCTCCACCAGCAGCCGCGGATCGGCGCGCTCGACGCGCCGCATCGGCTTCCACGGACCGCCGTCGATGCGGTATTCCACCCGGGTTTCCGCGTCGCCCATGAACACGTTGGCGAACACGCCCCAGGCCGGGTAGGCGCCCCGGCGCAGCACCTTCGGCGCGTGCAGCGCCATGGCCCGCGTGAATGCCGGATCGGCGCCATTGGCGCGCGCCGGGCGGTAGTCCAGCGCGTAGTTGCCATCGGGCTCCACGGTCAGCAGCGCGTGGCCGATCGGGGTGCCGTCGCTCATGGTCGCATCCGGGATGCCGCGCGCATCCGGCACCCCTGACCAGAAGGCGCCGCAGACTGCGCCGACGTTGTACTCGTGCAGCGGCGCCGGACCATGCCAGCCATCGGCCGGGCCATGCCAGTAGTGCTGCTGGTTATGGCTGTGCCCGCTCAGCACCAGCACCCGCGGGTGCCGGCGCAGCAGCGCGAACAGGCGCTCGCGGTCGGCGGCGCGGAAGGCGCCGCGGCCGCGGTCGAACAGCGGGATGTGCATGCCCAGCACCAGCAGGCGCTCGCGCGGCAGCTGCGCCAGGTAGGCCTCGATGAAGCGGAACTGGTCCTCGCGCAGGCCGCCGGCGTAGCCGGCGCCCTGGCCGGGCGTGGCCACCACGTCGTCCAGCAGCACGAACGCGGCCGCGCCCTCCTCCACCGCATAGGTGTCCGGTCCGTAGATGCGTTCCCAGGCACCGAGCGAGGCCTCGTCCGAGGCCGGGGCGTGGTCGAGGTCGTGGTTGCCGGGGACATGGAACCACGGCACGCCGAGCTGCGTGGTCACCGCGTTGAGCGCCGGGTAGAGGTCGGTGCGGTCGTCGACCAGGTCACCCAGGGTCACGCCCAGCGCCGCGTCCGGCCGGCCCAGCGGTTGGACCACGGCACGCCGGTAGTAGTCGATGTCGCGCTCGTTCTTGACCTGGGTGTCGGTGAACACCAGGGCCTGGAACGCCCCCTCGCGCGGTGCCGCCGGCGCCAGCGCGAAGTCGGCGCGGAAGCGCGCGCCCCGGGCCGGCACCCGCGCCCAGAACGCCGGCAGGCCGTCGTCGCCGGCCAGGAAGCGGTGCCCGGCAGGCTTGACCACGAACACCGCCCTGCCCGGCCGCGCCTGCAGGCGGTAGCGGCCCTGCGCGTCGGTGCGCACGAGCTGCTCGCCGTCGGATACCAGCACGCCTGCCAGGCCGGGCTCGCCGCCGCCGCGGCCGGGACGCCCGTCCTGCTCCTGGTAGACCACGCCGGTTACCTCGACCGCGGCCCGCGCCTGGACCGCCGTGCAGCCCAGCGCGGATACGCAGGCCAGCAGCCATGCGGCGCAATGCTTGGACATCGCCCTGCCTCTTCCGGGGAAAACCGGGGATTCTAGGGCAAGGCCCGGCTCAGCCGCCGGCGCGCTGGGCGTGGCGCTCCTCCAGCACCGCCACCGCGTCGGCCAGCGAGAGGCGCCGGGCATGCAGCAGCACGGTGGTGTGGTAGACCAGGTCGGCCACTTCGCCGAGCAGCTGCTCGTCGTTCTGGGCGACACCCGCCAGTGCCGTCTCCACGCCTTCCTCGCCCACCTTCTGCGCGATCCGGCGCACGCCGGCCTCGAACAGCTTCGTGGTGTAGCTGCCTTGCGGCCGCTCGCGTTCGCGCCGGGCCACCAGCTCGTCGAGCTGGGCCAGGAAGCCGATGTCCGGTTCCAGCGTGCGCGGCGGCGGCACCGCGGCGGCATGCGGGGCCGCCTCGAAGCAGCTGGGACGCTGCAGGTGGCAGGTCGGCCCGTGCGGCCGCGCCAGCACCAGCAGCGCGTCGGCGTCGCAATCGGCCTGGATGTCGACCAGCTCCAGCACGTGGCCGGAGGTCTCGCCCTTGGTCCACAGGCGCTGCTTGCGGCGGCTGTAGAACGTGACCAGGCGGCGCGACAGGGTGGCCTGCAGCGCGTCGCGGTCCATGTAGCCGAGCATCAGCACACGCAGGTTGTCGGCGTCCTGGACGACGACCGGCAGCAGGCCGCCGGACTTGTCCCAGTCCAGGGCCTCGGGGAACACGCCGATGCGGCCTACCGCCGCGGCGCCGGGATCTTCAGACATCACGCACCTCGACCTGCCTTTGCCGCAGGTATTTCTTCAGTTCGGGAATGGCGATCGCGCCGCTGTGGAACACGCTGGCCGCCAGCGCGCCGTCCACGTCGGCACGCTCGAAGGCCTCGGCGAAGTGCTCCGGCGCACCGGCGCCGCCGGAGGCCACCAGCGGCACCCGGCACAGCGCGCGCGCCTGGCGCAGCTGGACGATGTCGTAGCCGCGGCGCACGCCGTCGCTGTCCATGCAGTTGAGCACGATCTCGCCGGCACCCAGGCGCTGGGCCTCGACGATCCAGTCCAGCGTGCGCACGCCCAGCGCCCGGGTCTTGCCGGGGTCGCCGGTGTTGGTGCGCACCCGCCACTGGCCGTCGGCCTCGCGGATGGAGTCGATGCCGACCACCACGCACTGCACGCCGAAGGCGTCGGCCAGCTCGGAGACCAGCTGCGGGCGCTCCAGCGCCGGCGAATTGACCGAGATCTTGTCGGCGCCGGCATGCAGCACCCGGCGCGCGGTCTCCACGTCGCGGATGCCGCCGGCCACGCAGAACGGGATGTCGATCAGCCGCGCCACCCGCTCGACCCAGGCGTAGTCGACCGAACGCCCTTCGGGGCTGGCGCTGATGTCGTAGAACACCAGTTCGTCGGCGCCCTGGTCGCGGTAGCGCAGGGCCAGCTCGACGATGTCGCCCATGTCGACGTGGTCGCGGAAGCGCACGCCCTTGACCACGCGGCCCTCGCGCACGTCCAGGCAGGGAATGATGCGGCGGCTCAGCATGGCACGGCCTCCTCCACCGCCAGCGCATCGGCCAGCTGCAGGCGGCCTTCCAGCAGCGCCCGGCCCAGCACCGCGCCGGCGCAACCTGCCTGGCGCGCGCCGGCCACGTCGGCCGCGTCGCGCACGCCGCCGGAAGCCTGCACCGCCACGCCCGGGGCCAGCCGTGCCAGGTGCGCGTACAGCTCCAGGTTCGGGCCGGACAGCATGCCGTCGCGGGCGATGTCGGTGCACAGCAGGTGGCGCAGCCCGGCCTCGACGAAGCGCGGCAGCAGCTGGTCCAGGGTGACGCCGGCGTCCTCGGTCCAGCCGTGCACCGGCAGCTGCCAGGTGCCGGCTTCGTCCTGGCGGGTGTCCAGGGCCACGGTGATGCGCTCGCCGCCAAACTCGGCAAGCCAGCCGATCACCGTCTCCGGCTGGCGCACCGAAAGCGAGCCGACCACTACCCGCGCGGCGCCGGCATCGAGGATCCGGGCCACGTCGTCGCGGCCGCGCACGCCGCCGCCGGTCTGCACCTGCAGGCCGGTCTCGCGCGCGATCCGCCCCAGCAGCGGCGCCAGGGTGTAACCGCCGGCCTTGGCCGCGTCCAGGTCGACCAGGTGCATCCAGCGCGCACCGGCCTGGGCGAAGGCCGACGCGCGCGGCAGCGGATCGTCGCCGTACCGGGTCTCGCGCGCGTAGTCGCCCTGGGCCAGGCGCACGACGCGCCCGCCGCGGATGTCCAGCGCCGGATAGACGGTGAAGCCCATCAGAAGTCCATCTCCAGGAAATTGCGGAGGATGCGCGCGCCGGTGCCGGCCGAGCGCTCAGGGTGGAACTGGGCGCCGCAGCGCAGGCCCTCGTGCACGACCGCGGTGAACAGGCTGCCGTGGTCGGTGGCGGCCACCGTGGCGGCGGTGATCGGCGCGGCGTAGCTGTGCACGAAGTAGGCCTTCGCCCCCTCCGCCACCCCGTCCAGCAGCGGCGATTCGCGCAGCTTGCGCAGCCCGTTCCAGCCCATGTGCGGCACCCGGATGCAGGAGACCTGCGGCAGGTGGTGGACCACGCCAGGCAGCAGGCCCAGGCATTCCACGTCGCCCTCGTCCGAGCGTTCGTACAGCAGCTGCATGCCCAGGCAGATGCCCATCAGCGGTACCTGCAGCCGCCGCAGCGGCTCGACCAGGCCCTGCGCATGCAGGCGGCGCATGCCTTCAGGGGCGGCGCCGACGCCCGGCAGGATCACCCGGTCGGCGCGTTCCAGGCCGGCGGCGCCGTCGACCACCTGCGGCTGCATGCCCAGGCGTTCCAGCGCGTAGCAGACCGAGCCGAGGTTGGCGCCGCCGGCATCGATGACGACGACGCGTTTGCCGGCCGCGCTCACAGCACCCCCTTGGTCGACGGCAGGGCGTCGCCCTCGCGGCGGATGGCCTGGCGCAGCGCGCGCGCCAGCGCCTTGAAGCTCGCCTCGATCTTGTGGTGGTCGTTGTCGCCGCTCACGCTGATGTGCAGGTTCAGGCCCGCCGCGTCGCACAGCGAGCGGAAGAAGTGCGGCACCAGCTCGGTCGGCATGTCGCCCACCCGCTCGCGGGCGAAGCTGCCCTGGTAGACCAGGTACGGGCGCCCGCTGAAGTCCAGCGCCGCGCTGGCGTGGGTTTCGTCCATCGGCAGGGTGAAGCCATAGCGGCCGATGCCGCGCTTGTCGCCCAGCGCCTCGCGCAGCGCCTGGCCCAGGGCCAGCGCGGTGTCCTCGATGGTGTGGTGCTCGTCGATGTGCAGGTCGCCCTCGGCCTCGATCTCCAGGGCGAAGCCGCCGTGCTTGCCGATCTGCTCCAGCATGTGGTCGTAGAACGGCAGGCCGGTGTGGATCTTCGGATCGGCCGCGCGGTCCAGGTCGACCGCGACGCGGATCTTCGTTTCCCTGGTGTCGCGCTGGACCACGGCGCGCCGCGGCGCGTCGGCCAGCTCGTGGGCGATGCCGGCCCAGTCCCACTCGCCGCCGAACTGCGGGGTCTTCAACTGGAACGCACGGATGCCGAGGTTGGCGGCGAACTCGTTGTCGGTCGGGCGGTCGCCGACCATCGCCGAGCGCTTCCAGTCGATCGAGCGGTCCTGGATGTAGGGCAGCACCAGGCCGATGCCCGGCTTGCGCGTGGGCTTGTTCTCGTGCGGCCAGCTGGTGTCGATAAGCACGTCGCGGAAGCGGATGCCCTGGCTCTCGAACACCTGCATCATCAGGTTGTGCGGGCCCTCGAAGCTCTCCCGCGGATACTTGTCCGTGCCCAGGCCATCCTGGTTGGAGACCATCACGAACTGGTAGCCGGCGTCGCGCAGCTTCAGCAGGGCCGGGATCACGCCTTCGACGAAGCGCAGCTTCTCGTAGGCGTCGATCTGGAAATCTTCCGGCTCCTCGATCAGGGTGCCGTCGCGGTCGATGAAGAGGATCGGGGTCATGCAGCGGCTTCCAGTGCGGCCAGGATGGCCAGCACGCGTTGGTTCTGTTCGGGGGTGCCGACGGTGATGCGCAGGGCGTCGCCCAGCTGCGGCGCGGCACGCTGGTCGCGCCCCACCACGCCGGCGGCCAGCAGGCCGTCGAACGCGGCCTGGGCGTCGTCGAAGCGCACCAGCAGGTAGTTGCCGGAGGACGGATAGACCCGGCGCACGCCCGGCGCGGAGGCCAGCGCCGCGGCCAGCCGCGTACGCTCGCTGCGCACCACCGCCACGCGCTCGGCGGTACGCGCCAGCGCCTCCGGCGACAGGCCGGCGACGGCCAGCTCGGCGCACGGCGTCGGGATCGGATATGGCGCCTGGCAGGCACGCAGCACGCGGATGAGCGAGGGATCGGCGATCAGCGTGCCGATCCGCGCGGCCGCCAGCGCATGCGCCTTGGACAGCGTGCGCAGCACGGCGATGTTGCGGTGGCCGCCCATCAGCGTGGTCGCGGAAGGCTGGTCGGAGAACTCGCCGTAGGCCTCGTCCACCACCACCAGTGCGCGCCCGGCCAGGCGCCCGGCCAGCGCGGCGATGCCTTCAAGCGGCACGTCGCCGCCGGTGGGATTGGACGGACTGCACAGGAAGACCAGCTTGGCATTGCCCTGCTCCGCCGCCGCGGCCACTGCCTCGAGGTCGACGATGAAGCCATCGGGGCCATCGACCAGCGGCACCTCGCGCAGAGGTGCGTTCTGAAGCCGGGCGCTGACCGCGTACATGCCGAACACCGGCGGCGTGGCCACCACCGCGTCGCGCTGCGGCACGCACAGCGCGCGCACCAGCAGGTCGATGGCCTCGTCGCTGCCGCGGCCCACCAGAACCTGCGACGCCTCGCAGCCGTAAAGTCGCGCCAGCGCCTGCACCAGCGCGGCCGGCTGCGGGTCGGGATAGCGGCGGCAGCTGCTGCCCGGATCGGCCGGGTTGGCCCAGGGGCTTTCGTTGGCGTTGAGCCAGATCTCGCCATCCAGCGCGTGGCTGCGCGCGGAACTGTAGCCGCCGAAGCCGCGCAGGTCTTCGCGGACCAGGGAAAGCAGGTCGTCGCTCATGCCGCCGCCCCCTCCAGGCGCAGGGCCACGGCATTGGCGTGCGCATCGAGCCGCTCGGCGCGGGCCATGGTCACCGCGCAGTCGCCGATGGCGAGGATGCCCTCGCGGCTGGCCGCCTGCACGCTGACGAAGTTCTGGAAGCTGGCCACGCTCACCCCGCTCCAGGCACGCGCGGCGCCATTGGTCGGCAGGACATGGTTGGTGCCGCTGCAGTAGTCGCCCAGTGCCTCCGGCGTCCAGTCGCCGAGGAACACCGAACCGGCGGCCTCGACCCGGTCCAGCCACTCGCGGGGCTGGCGCAGTGCAAGGATCAGGTGCTCGGGCGCATAGGTGTTGCTGATGGCGAAGGCCTGGTCAAGCGAATCGACCAGGACCAGGCGCGAGGAGGCCAGCGCCTTGCGCGCGATCTCCGCCCGCGGCAGCGCCTCCAGCTGGCTCGCAAGCTCGGCCTCGACGCGGTCGATCAGGCCGGCGCTGTCGGACAGCAGCAGCACCTGCGAGTCCGGCCCGTGCTCGGCCTGCGACAGCAGGTCCGAGGCCACATAGGCCGGGTTGGCGCCGTCGTCGGCGATCACCAGCACCTCGGAGGGACCGGCCGGCATGTCGATCGCCGCCGCGCCGCACTGGGCGACCTGGCGCTTGGCCTCGTCCACGTAGCTGTTGCCCGGGCCGAAGATCTTGTCGACCTTGGGCACGCTGGCGGTGCCGAAGGCCAGCGCGGCAATCGCCTGGGCGCCGCCGAGCTTGAACACGCGGTCCACGCCGGCCAGCCGCGCGGCCACCAGCACCGCCGGGTCGGCCGTGCCATCGGCGCGCGGCGGCGTGCACAGCACCACCTGGCGGCAACGCGCCAGCGCGGCCGGCACGCAAAGCATCAGCGCGGTCGAAGGCAGCGGCGCGCTGCCGGCGGGAACGTACAGGCCGACGCGCGGCACCGGGCGGATGATGCGTTCGCAGACCACGCCCGGCGCGGTCTCGACGCTGTAGCCCTTGCCCATGCCGGCACGGTGGAAGGCCTCGATGCGCGAGGCGGCATCGGCCATGACCCGGCGCAGTTCCGGCGACACGGCGGCTTCGGCCGCGGCGAATTCCTCGGCGCTGACCTCGAAACGCTCCAGCTCGACCTTGTCGAAGCGCGCGGTCAGCTCGCGCAGTGCCTCGTCGCCGCGGCTGCGCACTGACTCCAGCACGGCGGCCACGGCCTGGCGGGTGGCGTCGGCCACGACCTGCACCGGACGGGTCAGCGCGCGGGCGCGCCCGGCCTCGTCCAGCGCGGACCACTGCAGCCGGTTCCAGGCCGGCTGCGCGGGGGTGTTCTGCACGGCGCTCATGCCAGCGACCTCTCCACGCCCAGGACCATCAGCTGGCGCGCACCGGCGCGCTCGAGCTCCTCCAGCTGCTGCCAGCTGATCGTACCTTCGCACATGGCCTGCAGGGTCAGGGCGCCATTGGCCGAGGGCAGCTGCACCAGCGGGCCGGCGTCGGCCAGCAGCCGTTCCAGCGCCGGCAGCGCCTCGCGGTCGGCGTTGAACATCAGCAGCTTGCGCTCGCGCACCTGGAGCACGCCGTCCATGCGCCGCAGCAACATCTGCGCCAGCGCGGCGCGGGCGTCGTCGAAGCCACCGACCGGGCCGGCCAGCACCGCCTCGCTTTCCAGCAGGGTTTCCACCGGCTTGAGCTGGTTGGCCTTGAGGGTGGCGCCGCTGGAGACCAGGTCGCAGATCAGCTCGGCCGTGCCCAGGCGCGGGGCGATCTCGACCGAGCCGGACAGCTCCACCACCTGGGCGTCGATCTGCTGTTCCTGCAGCCAGCGCGAGAGGATGGACGGATAGCTGGTGGCGATGCGCAGGCCGCGGCCGCGCAGCTGCGCGGGGCCGGTCCAGTCCCAGTCCTCCGGCACCGCCAGCATCAGCCGGCACTGGCCAAAGCCCAGGCCGCGCAGTTCGCGGTAGGCCTGCGGCAGGCCAACCTGCGCGCGCGCGCCGGCCTGCTCGTCCAGCTCGTTGCGGCCGACCACGCCCAGGTCGCAGACGCCGTCGGCGATCAGGCCGGGGATGTCGTCGTCGCGGACCAGCAGCAGGTCGACCGGGAGGGATTCGCCGTAGCAGAACAGCTTGTCGCGGCTCTCGCGCCAGCTCAGGCCGCAGGCAGCCAGCAGCTTGCGGGCCGGCTCGGCCAGGCGGCCGCTCTTCTGGATGGCGATGCGGAGGCGGTCGCGGGTGGCCGCACCCAGGGGGGGACTCATGGGGATGCTCTCTCGCTGGTGGAAGCGCGCAGGGCGACGGCCCGCGCATAACCGCCGGCACCGCGCTCCAGCGTGCGTGCGACCCGGCCGATGGTGGTGACGCTGACCCCGGTCAGCTCGTAGATCTCGCGATAAGGCACGCCTTGCTGCAGCAGCGGCACCACGTGCCAGCGGTCGGTCATGGCCTCCAGCTCCGCCGGAGTGCACAGGTCCAGCAGGAAGGCACGGACGGCCTCCGGCTCGTCCAGCCGGGCAAGGATCGCCGACAACTGCGCCAGACGCTCCTCGAACCCTTCTCCCCCGCCCTTGACCCGCCGTTTCATTCCGAACCAATGTATTAACGCGTTAGCACATTAGAACACGCAGGCCGGACCCAGGTCAAACCGCCTGGCTGGCTGCAAGTTGACCGGGAATGCGGGGAGGCGCCGCGCGCGATCCGGGGCAGGCCTCGCCCCGCCGGGAAGGCCTGGGAATGCGAGGATTCCGGCAAGTCGCCCCTGCCCGCTCCCGGAAGAGCAGGAAGACCCGGGCGGCGGGGCGTGCAAGGGTCGCCGCCGGTGCGGCTCAGCCGGCCAGCGCCTCCAGCAGCGCGCCGGAAGCCACCAGCTGGACCATGGTGGCGACCTCGCCGTCCAGCGCGCGATCGCGGTCCAGGAACGGCACCGCCTCGCGGATGCGGGCATGGGCCCGGGCCACCGCCGTGCCGGGGTGGAAGGCGTCGGCCGCGGCCAGCTGCGCGCGCAGTTCCTCGACCTCGGCCAGGAAGCGCGCGCGCAGCGGCGCATCCGGCTCCGGGCCACCCTGCACCTTGGCCGCCAGTGCCTGGGCATCGGCGCGCCGGGCCAGCGCGCGGGCGGCGTTGATCATGTCCCGGCGCAGGTCCAGCGCCTGGGCCGCGGTGTACAGCTCCAGCGCCAGCACCTTGCCCAGGTCCTCGACCATGGCCAGCACGTGGCGCGCCTCGTTGGCACCCATCGACACATGGTCCTCGGCATTGGCGCTGGTCGGCACCGAGTACACCGAGGCCGGGTGGGCGCGGCTGGCCAGGTCGTTGACGATCGCCGCGGCGGTGTACTGCACGATCATGTGGCCGGATTCGGTGCCGTCCTCGTTGCCGATCAGGAACGCCGGCAGGCCGTCGTTGGTGGCCGGATCGACCAGCTTGTTCAGCCGGCGCTCGGAGATCGAAGCCAGGGTCGGGATCGCCGCCTTGAGGTAGCTGAGCGCCAGCGCCAGCGGCATGCCGTGGAAGTGGCCGGCGGAGATCACCTGCTCCTCCACGTGCGCCGCGTCGGCCTTGTCCGGGAACACCAGCGGGTTGTCGGTGACCGCGTTGAGCTCGATGTCGAGCACCCGCGCCGCCTGCGCGGCGGCATCGCGCACCGCGCCGTGCACCTGGGGGATGCAGCGCAGCGAATAGCTGTCCTGCGGCTGGTGCTTCTTGCCGCCGCGGAACGGCAGGAAGCGCTGGTAGAACTTCTCGCGCCCGTGGCGCTGGTCGGCCGGCACCCAGTCCCAGCCGATATCGAAACGCAGCCCGCGCGACTCCTCCGTGTCCCAGCTCGATGGCAGCCACGGCCGGAACTTCGGCACCAGGTGGTACGGGATGTCGGCCAGGGTCGAGCCGGAAAGCAGGCGCCGCAGGTTGGCCGCCACCTGCACCTGGCCCGGGTGCGGGCGCAGCGCGTGCACCTCCTCGGCGAACGCGCCCAGGCGCCCGGCGAAGGCGTCGATGGTCATGGCCGCGGCCAGGTCGGCCGTGTCCAGCATCAGCTCCAGCCGGTGCAGCGCCAGCACGCCCATGGCCAGCATCTGCGCGGTGCCGTTGTTCAGCGCCAAGCCTTCCTTGTACGACAGCGACACCGGCTCCAGCCCGGCGCGGCGCAGCGCCTCGGCGCCCGGCATGCGCCGCCCCTCGAAGAACGCCTCGCCGCCGCCCAGCAGGACGATGGCCAGGTGCGACAGCGGCGCCAGGTCGCCGGAGGCGCCGACCGATCCCAGCTGCGGCACCACCGGCACGATGCCGGCGTTGAGCATGGCCGCCATCGCCTCCAGGGTCTGCACCCGGATGCCGGAATGGCCCTTGAGCAGGGTGTTGAGGCGGATGCACAGCATCGCCCGCACCACGTCCGCGGCCATCGGCTCGCCGACGCACACGGCGTGGGTGACGATCAGGTTGCGCTGCAGCTCCTCGTGCAGGGAGCGCCCCGAAGGCGCCGCGCCGGGCAGTTCGTCGCGCAGCGGATGCGCGCCCAGCAGCTTGTCGGCGTTGCTGCCGAAGCCGGTGGACACGCCGTAGATCGGTTCCTCGCGGCGCACCTGCTCGGCGAGGAAGTCCGCCGCGCGCGCCACCGCCTGCAAGGCCTCCGGATCCAGCGCGACCTTCGCGCCTTGGGCCACGGCCACCAGCTGGCCGCGGGTCAGGGATTGCCCGTCGAGACGGATCGTCGTCATGCGCCTGCCTGTTGCGTTGTGCGATGAGGAAGGCGCCGGCGTGCCCGGCGCCGGGAGGCACCGGCCCGCGGCATGGCGGGCCGGGCGGATGGCTCAGCGCCCGGCCAGGGCGCGGGCCTGCTCCAGTTCGACCTTGAGGGTCTCGGCCAGCTCGGCGCGCGGCACGTCGAACTGCTGCTCGCGCACCAGGTCCTTGACCGCGACCACGCCGCGCGCCAGTTCGTCCGGGCCGGCCAGCACCACGAAGCGGATGCCGGCGCGCGAGGCGTACTGGAACTGCTTGCCGATCTTGCGCGGCTCCATCTGCACCTCGGTGTTGATGCCGCCCAGGCGCAGGTGGCGGGCGATGTCCAGGGCGTCGGCCAGCTGGTTCTCGTCCATCAGCGCGACCATGGCCTGCACGCTGCTCTCGGCGATGCCCTCGATCAGCCCGGCCTCGCGCAGCTGCCAGAACAGGCGGGTCAGGCCGATGGAGATGCCCACGCCCGGCAGCTTCGACTTGGTGTAGTGGCTGGCCAGGTCCTCGTAGCGGCCGCCGGGGCAGATCGAGCCGATGCCCGGGTGCTCGACCAGCTGGGTCTCGTAGACGGTACCGGTGTAGTAGTCCAGGCCCCGGGCGATGGAGAAATTCAGGCAGTACGCCGACTCCGGCACGCCCATCGCGCGCACCAGCTCCAGCACCTCGCGCAGTTCGGCGGCGCCGGCGCGCAGCACCTCGCTGGCGCCCTCGCCGGCCTCGGCCAGCACCGCTTCGATCTTCGCCAGTGCGTCGGCGTGCGAGTCCGAACGCACCTCGACGAACGCCAGGATCCGGTCCACGGCCGCGGCCGGCAGGCCGAAGTCCGGGCCGGTCAGGGTCTGGCGCACGTACTCGGGGCCGCGCTTGTCCAGCTTGTCGACCTCGCGCAGGACCAGCGCCTGCTGCTGCGGGTCGGCCACGCCCTGGGCCTCGAAGAAGCCGCGCATCAGCTTGCGGTTGTTGAGCTGCACGCGGAACGCGCCGATCCCCAGCTCGGAAAACACGGCGTGGATCACCGCCAGCACCTCGGCGTCGTAGCGGATGCTCAGCGTGTCCTTGCCGATGACGTCGATGTCGCACTGGTAGAACTCGCGGAAGCGCCCGCGCTGGGCGCGTTCGCCGCGGTACACGCGCTGCATCTGGTAGCGGCGGAACGGGAAGCTCAGCTCGTGCTCGTGCTCGGCCACGTAGCGCGCCAGCGGCACGGTCAGGTCGAAGCGCAGCGCCATCTCCGGCAGCCCGGCCGCCGCGCCCTCGGCCGCGGCGTTGGCCAGCGCGCCGGTGGACTGGACGAAATACACCTGCCGCTCGGTCTCGCCACCGGACTTGGTGAGCAGCACGTCGGACAGTTCGAACACCGGCGTCTCCACCGGCAGGAAGCCGAAGCGTTCATAGTTGCGGCGGATGACGTCGAGCATGCGCTGGAAGGCGATCTGCTCGCGCGGCAGCAGCTCCATGACGCCGGCCGGGGTACGGGGCCTGATCAAGCGGAAAAACTCCTGTGCCAGGGCACGGACGGGATTTGCGATTCTACCGTGTCGGCGGTGCCTGCTGGCGGCGCGTGGATCGCCCCGGCGGGGTACAATGGCGCGCACCCTGTCCTGCGTGCCCGTAATGGCCTGGCCTCCGTTTGATAGTCCCTGCCTCACCCCGCCTCCCGACGAGGCAGGACCGCTGGGCCCCTGCGCGCACTGCCAGGTGCGCCACCTCGCCGTGTGCTCGGTCCTCACCCACGAGGAGATGCACGCGCTGGACGCGGAGGCCAGCAGCCAGCTGCTGGGCCCTGGCGCGGTGCTGGCCCGGCAGGGCGATCCGCGCCGGCACGTGTTCACCGTGGTCCGCGGCGCGCTGCGCATGGTGCGGCTGGCCGCCGACGGCCGCCGCCAGGTGGCCGGCTTCGCCCTGCCGGGCGATTTCGTCGGCCTCAGCGGTTCGCCGACCTACCGCCACGACGTGGAGGCGCTGGGCGAGACCGAGCTGTGCCGCTTCGGCATCGACGCGATGCGGCGCCTGGGCGAGCGCTATCCGCAGCTGCGCGAGAAGCTGTTCGAGCGCGCCTGCGTGGAGCTGGACTCGGCCCGCGACCAGATGATGGCCCTGGCGCGCATGAACCCGATCGAGCGCATGGCCGACTTCCTGCTCAAGCTGGCCGCGCGCGAGGCGCGCGCCGGCAACCCCGGCCCGATGGTGGCGCTGCCGATGCCGCGCGCCGACATCGCCGACCACCTGGGCCTGACCGTGGAAACGGTCAGCCGCTGCCTTACCACCCTGCGCGGCAAGGGCCTGATCGCGGTGCCGGAGACCTACCGCATCGAGATCCTGGATTTCGCCGGGCTCGAGTCCCTGCGCGCGGCCTGATCCGGCGCCGCGCAACCCGCGCTACACCTCCTGCAAGCGCCCCTGCTCCAGCCGCAGCCGCCGCCACGGCAGCGCGGCCGGCACCGGCGCGTGCGAGACCAGCAGCAGGCTGCGCCGCCCCAGCGCCCGCTCCAGGTCCAGCAGCAGGGCTTCGGCGGCGTCCACGTCCAGGCCTTCCAGCGGTTCGTCCAGCAGCAGCAGCGGCCCGGGCCTGAGCAGGGCGCGGGCCAGCGCCAGCCGCCGCGCCTCGCCGCCGGACAACAGCGCCCCACCCTCGCCGGCCTCGCAGTCCAGCCCGCCGGCGGCGCGCACCCGTGCGTCCAGGCGCAGGGCTTCGAGCGCGCGCCACATCGCCGCCTCGCCGGCCTGCGGATCGCCCATCCGCAGGTTGGCGCGCACGCTGCCGGCGAACACCGGCGCGTCCTGCGGCGCCCAGGCCAGGCGCGCATGCCAGTCGGCCTGGTGGAACCGGCGCAGGTCGATCCCGGCCCAGGCGATACGCCCGGCCTGCGGCTCGAGTACGCGCAATACCAGGGCCAGCAGGGTGCTCTTGCCGCTGCCGCTGTCGCCGGCCACCACCACCCGCTCCCCGGGGCGCAGGCGCAGGTCCAGCCCGTCCAGCAGGGCGCGCCCGTCCGGATGGGCGAAACACACCTCTTCCAGGTGCAGCGCGCCGCGCTCCGGCACTGGCACCGGCCGCGGCGGATCGCCCACCGCCGGCGGCTGCGCGACCAGCGCGTGCAGGCGGCGCGCCGAGGCCTGCCCGGCCAGCAACGCCTGCCAGGCCAGGCCGGCACCGGCCCAGGTTTCCAGCAGGGCCAGGGTGGCGAAGCCCAGGGCGGCCGCCTCGACCGCCCCGATCCGCCCCGCGTGCGCGGCCTGCAGCGACAGCGCGAGCATCGCCAGCAAGGTGGCCGCGCCAACCAGCGACATGCCCATTGCGGCGGCGGAAACGCGACGCTGGCGCTGGCGTCCGGCCCGTGCCAGGCGCGCGGCCGCCGCGTCCACCCGCGCCGCCCAGGCCCGGGTGGCGCCCATCGCAGCCAGGTCCGCGGCCCCCTCGATGCCCTCGTGCACCCGCACCCGCAGGCGCTCCTGCAGGCGCACGTCGCGCGCCTCGCGGCGCAACCCGTCCCAGGCCACCGGCAGGGCCGAAGCCGGCCCCAGCAGCAGCATCGCCGCGGCCAGCACCAGGCCGGCTTCCGGCAGGATCCAGGCCGCCCAGGCGACCGCCGCCAGGCCGAGGCCGAGCATTGCCAGCAGCGGCCCCAGCGCGCGTACCAGCCGCCCTTCCACCTGCGCGATGTCGTCCAGCAACCGCGCCATCAGCGCGCCGGTACGCATCCGTCCCAGCCGCGCAGGGGCCAGCGGCAGGGCGCGGCGGAAGAACCAGCCGCGCAGGTCGCGCGCCAGGCGCAGCATGGCGTCGTGGCCGAGCAGCTTCTCGAAGTAGCGCGAGGCGATGCGGGCGAAGGTCAGCGCGCGGATCCCGGCCGAGGGCGAGAAGAAGTTGAAGCCGCTGGCGGCCCCCGCGGCCAGCGCGCAGGCGGTGATGAAGCCGCCGGCCAGGCCCAGCAGCGCGGTGCCGGCCAGCATGGTCGCCAGCAGCACGGCGACCACCGCGGCCATGCGCGCCCGCCGCCCCGGTGGGAACGGCTGCAGCGGGTCCTCGTGCCGGCTCATGGCGCCACCCCCAGCGCCGGGCGGATGCGCCCGGACGGCAGATCCAGCACGCGCCCGGCCCAGCGCATCACCCGCGGGCTATGGGTGGCCACCAGCACCGCGCAGCCGGGCGCATGGCGCGCCAGCGCTTCCAGCAGGGCCGCTTCGGTGCCCGGGTCGAGGAACGCGGTCGGCTCGTCCAGCAACAGCAGTTGCGGCCGCCGCAGCAGCGCCCGCGCCAGGGCCACGCGCCGCGCCTCGCCGCCGGACAGGCCGTAGCCGCGCTCGCCGACCGGCGTGTCCAGCCCGCGCGGCAACTGCCGGGCAAAGCGCAGCACCTGGGCAGCCTTGGCCGCGGCGTGCAGGTCGCCCGCATCCTGCGCAGCGGCCAGGCGCAGGTTGCCGGCCAGGCTGTCCTGGAACAGCCAGGGTCGCTGCCCGGCATGGCCGCAACGCACGCCCCCGGCGATCGCGATGCGGCCCTCCAGCGGCGCGACCCAGCCGACGATGGCCTCCAGCAGCAGGCTCTTGCCGCAGCCGCTGGGCCCGGCGAGGGCCAGCCGTTCGCCGGGCCGCAGCTCGAATTCCAGACCCTCGAACAGCGGCGCGGCCCCGGGCTCGGGTGCCAGGGCCAACGCATGCACCCGCAACAGCGGCGCTGGCCGGGGGCCGGTCGCTGGAGGCTCCGGCGCCGGTTCCGGCGCGTGCGCAGGGGCGGCCACGCCCGGCAACCGGCCAAGCACGTCCTCCACTTCCGCCGCCGCGGCCAGGGCGGCGGCGCGATCGTGGTAATGCGTGCCCAGCCGGCGCATCGGGGCGAAGAAATCCGGCGCCAGCAGCAGGCAGAACAGGCCGGTGCGCAGGTCCGGGGCCAGCTCCAGCGGCAACATGCCCAGGTAGCCGAGGCCGAAATACAGCGCCACGATCGCCACGCTCAGCGAGGCGAAGAATTCCAGCACCGCCGAGGACAGGAAGACGATGCGCAGCACGCGCATGCTGCGCTCGCGCAGGCCCTCCGCCGCGGCGGCGATTCCGGCCAGTTCCGCCTCGCCGCGGCCGTACAGCCGGATCAGGCCCAGCCCGCGCAGGCGGTCGGCGAAATGCCCGCCCATCCGTGCCAGCTCGGCCAGCTGCGCGCGGCTGGCGGATTCGGCGCCCCACCCGACCAGCGCCATCGAGACCGGCAGCAGCGGCGCGGCGAACAGCAGCAGCAGGCCCGGCACGAGGTCGGCGGCGGCCACCGCCAGCAGCAGGACCGGCGGCACCCACGCGACCTCGGCGCGTGCCAGGCGGTACCCGGCGTGGTAGTCGCCGGCCGCCTCGGCATGCGACAGCACCAGTTCGGCCAGCGCCCCGCTGCGCTGGCGGCGCAACCAGCGCGGGCCGCGCGCATGCAGCGCCGCCCATGCGCACCGGCGCAGTTCCTGGCGCACGCCTTCGGCCAGGTCGCCGGCGGCAATGCCGGCGCGCCAGGCCAGCACCGCGCGCGTAGCCAGGCAGCCCCCCAGCAGCAGGAACAGCGGCAGCGTCCCGTCCAGGCCCCGGCCCCGCGCCAGCACCGCATCCAGCAGCACGGCGATCGCCCAGGCCTGCGGCAACAGCAGCCAGCCGCCGGCCACGGTGCAGGCCACCGCCAGCCGCCGCGCGCCGCGAGCGGCGTCGCCCAGTCCGTCCAGCCAGCGCTCGCGCCGGACGCGGGCGTCCTGGTCGTCGGTTGCGGCTGGATCGGCGGTCACGGCCAACGGCGGTCCCTCGCTCCCGGAATTCCGGCAGTCTAGGGCCGATGGCGTGACCGCAAACGCAAAGAGCGGGCGGTAGCCCGCTCCTTGCGCGTATCCGGCGATGTGGCGGCGCTTACTGCGCCACGCCCTCGCCTTCCTCGACGGCCTTGATCGACAGGCGGATGCGGCCCTGCTTGTCGACTTCCAGCACCTTGACCTTGACCACGTCGCCTTCCTTGAGCTTGTCGGAGACCTTCTCCACGCGCTCGCTGGAGATCTGCGAGACGTGCACCAGGCCGTCCTTGCCCGGCAGGATGGTCACGAACGCGCCGAAGTCCATGATCTTGGCGACCTTGCCCTCGTAGATCCGGCCCGGCTCCACGTCCGAGGTGATCTGCTCGATGCGGGCCTTGGCGGCCTGGGCGGCGGCGGCGTTGACCGAGGCGATGACGATGGTGCCGTCGTCCTGGATGTCGATCTGGGTGCCGGTCTCCTTGGTGATGCCCTGGATGGTGGCGCCACCCTTGCCGATCACCTCGCGGATCTTGTCCGGGTGGATCTTGATGGTCAGCAGGCGCGGCGCGAACTCCGACAGCTCGGCGCGCGGCGCGGTGATGGCCTTGGCCATCTCGCCGAGGATGTGCAGGCGGCCGGCCTTGGCCTGCTCCAGGGCCTGCTTCATGATCTCCTCGGTGATGCCCTCGATCTTGATGTCCATCTGCAGGGCGGACACGCCGTCGGCGGTGCCGGCGACCTTGAAGTCCATGTCGCCCAGGTGGTCCTCGTCGCCGAGGATGTCCGACAGCACCACGAAGCGGTCGCCTTCCTTCACCAGGCCCATGGCGATGCCCGCCACCGGGGCCTTCACCGGCACGCCGGCGTCCATCAGCGCCAGCGAGCTGCCGCAGACCGAGGCCATGGACGAGGAACCGTTGGACTCGGTGATCTCCGAGACCACGCGCACGGTGTACGGGAACTCCTCAAGGGTCGGCATCACCGCCAGCACGCCGCGCTTGGCCAGGCGGCCGTGGCCGATCTCGCGGCGCTTGGGCGCGCCGAAGCGGCCGCACTCGCCCACCGAGTACGGCGGGAAGTTGTAGTGGAACAGGAAGTTCTCGCGGTACTCGCCGCTGACGGCGTCGATGATCTGGCCGTCGCGGGCGGTGCCCAGGGTGGTGACCACGATGGCCTGGGTCTCGCCGCGGGTGAACATGGCCGAGCCGTGGGTACGCGGCAGCACGCCGGTCTTCACGGTGATCGGGCGCACGGTGTCCAGGGCGCGGCCGTCGATGCGGACCTTGGTCTCCAGGACCGCGTCGCGCATGGTGCGGTACTCCAGCTCGCCGAACTCCTTGGCCACCTCGGCCGGGTCCCAGCCCTCGGCCGCCACGCGCTCGGCCAGCTGCTCGCTGACATCCTTCTTGATCGCGGCGATGGCGTCGCGGCGCTCCAGCTTGTCGCGGATCTTGAAGGCCTCGGCCAGGCGGTTGCCGACGGCCTGCTTCAGCGCGGCGACCAGCGCCTCGTTCTTCGCCGGCGGCACCCAGTCGCTGGGCTTGACGCCGGCCTCGGCGACCAGCTCGTTGATCGCGTTGATGACCTTCTGCATCTCGCGGTGGCCGAAGGTGACCGCGCCGAGCATCACTTCCTCGCTCAGCAGCTGGGCCTCGGACTCGACCATCAGCACGGCGTTGGCGGTGCCGGCGACGACCAGCTCCAGCTTGGACTCGGCCAGCTCGGAGGTGGTCGGGTTGAGGATGTACTGGCCGTCCTTGTAGCCGACCTTGGCGGCGCCGATCGGGCCCTTGAACGGGGTGCCGGCCAGCGACAGCGCCGCGGAGGCGCCGATCAGGGCCGGGATGTCGCCGTCGATCTCCGGGTTCAGCGACATCACCGTGGCGATGATCTGGACCTCGTTCTTGTATTCCTCGGGGAACAGCGGGCGGATCGGGCGGTCGATCAGGCGCGAAACCAGCGTTTCCTTCTCGGTCGGACGGCCTTCGCGCTTGAAGAAGCCGCCGGGGATGCGGCCGCCGGCGTAGAACTTCTCCTGGTAGTCAACGGTGAGCGGGAAGAAGTCCTGGCCTTCACGCGCGCTCTTGGCGGCGACGGCGGTGACCAGCAGTACGGTGTCGTCCATCTTGACGATGACGGCGCCACTGGCCTGGCGGGCGACCTCGCCCGTTTCCAGGGTCACGGTGTGTTTGCCGTACTGGAAGGTTTTGGTGATTTTTGCCACGTCGGTTCCTTGGGGAATCTGCTTGCGATTGACCGGTGACGGCCCTTGCCGGCAACGGGTGGCCGGAGAAGCCCGGCCGCTTGCGGGTGTTGCGCCCCGGTGGTCCCGGGGACGGGCGCCCGCGGTGCTTTGCCGGCGCCCAAATGCAAACCGCGGCGCATCTCTGCGCCGCGGCGGGAAGGTACGTCAGCGACGCAGGCCGAGCTTCTCGATCAGGGCCTTGTAGCGCTCGTTGTCCTTGCGCTTGAGGTAGTCGAGCAGGCTGCGGCGGCGGTTGACCAGCTGCAGCAGGCCACGGCGGCTGTGGTGGTCCTTCTTGTGGATCTTGAAGTGCTCGGTCAGCTGCTCGATGCGGGCGGTCAGCAGGGCGACCTGGACTTCCGGGGAGCCGGTGTCGTTGGCGCCGCGCGCGTTGTCGGCGATGATCTTCTGGGTGTCGATGGACATGGTTTCTCTCTTGGATGCGAGGCTGGCAGGAACGCGCTGGTGCGCACCGCCTGGCCCGCCGCTTGCTTGAAGGCCGCCCTTGGAACCGGCGGGAATGATTGCCCGGGAAAAAAGGCGCGCGAATTGTAACCCCCCGCCGGGGGCCGAACAAGGCAAAACCGGTGCCGTCGGGCGGCCGCCTCAGGCCCCGGCGGTGTTCCTGAACAGCCGTTGCGGCGCCAGCAGCCCGCCCGGCTCCACCCGTCCCAGCCCCAGCGCCTTGCCGTCGGGGCCGTGGACCGCCACCGGGTCGGCCGCGGCCCAGGGCCCGCGCAGGCGCTGGCCCTGGCCCAGGCGCGCGGCCTGGGCGGCATCCAGGTCGACCCGCGGGAAGCCCGCCAGGCCCGCCTCCAGCGGCAGCAGGCAGGCCTCGAGCGCGGCTTCGCCGCCCTCCTCCGCGAGCTGCTGCAGCTGCTCCAGGGTGAACATGGCCGGCGCGGTGAAGGGCTCCACCCACAGCCGGCGCAGGCTGGCGATGTGCGCGCCGCAGCCCAGGACCTCGCCCAGGTCGCGGGCCAGGCTGCGGATGTAGGTGCCCGTGCCGCAGGTCACGCGCAGGCGCAGGAAGGCCGGCTGCATCTCCAGCAGCTCGATGGCGTGGACCTGCACCTGGCGCACCGGGGCCTCGATCACCTCGCCGCGGCGGGCGCGGGCGTACAGCGGCTCGCCGCCCTGCTTGAGCGCCGAGTACACCGGGGCGCGCTGCTGCAGGGTGCCGACGAAGCCGGCCAGCGCGCCCACGACCGCGGCATGGTCCAGCCCGGGGACCGGCCGCTGGCGCAGCACCTGGCCGTCGGCATCGTCGGTGTCGGTGGTGGTGCCGAGCACGATCCCGGCCTCGTAGGCCTTGTCCGAGCCCAGCAGCAGGCCGGCCAGCTTGGTGGCCTCGCCGAAGCACAGCGGCAGCAGGCCGGTGGCCAGCGGGTCGAGGCTGCCGGTATGGCCGCCCTTCTCGGCACGGAACAGGCGGCGGGCCGCCTGCAGGGCGGCGTTGGAACTCATCCCCGCGGGCTTGTCCAGCAGCAGGATGCCGTCGAGCGGACGGAACTTGGTCTTGGTGCGGGTCATCGGGGAACGTCCTGGCGGCCGGGTGGCCGGCCCGGGAGGCCGGCGCCGGCCGGGACGGCGTGGATGCTTACTCGTCGGCCGGGGCCGGCGGATTTTCCTTCAGCAGGATCTCGATGCGCTCGCCGCGGTCGACCGAATCGTCGTAATGGAAGTGCAGCTCCGGCACGTGGCGCAGCTTGACCCGGCGGGCCAGCTCCATGCGCAGCTCGCGCGCCATCTCCTTGAGCGCCTTGACCGCCTCGGCCGAACGGTCCGGCAGCAGCGCGGTGACGAACACCTTGGCATGGGCCAGGTCGCGGGTGACTTCCACGTCGGACACGCTCACCGACGGCAGCCCGTGCTCGCGCACGGCCTCGTGCACCAGGGTGCCCAGTTCGCGGCGCAGCTGCGCCGAGACGCGGTCGGTTCGATGGAAGGATTTGGTCGGCATCTGCGGACTCCTTGCCGGGCGCGGCGCCCGGTCTTGCCTGCGGGCCGGCGGCCCGCCACTGCAGGCCGCCAGGTGGCGGCCCGGAAACGGCGGGACGGCCGCGAGGGCCGTCCCGTCGTCGCGGGCGCCGGCACGGCCTCCATGGCCGCCGGCGCCGCGCAGGTCACAGCGTGCGCTGGACCTCGATGCGCTCGAAGCACTCGATCTGGTCGCCCGGCTTGACGTCGTTGTACTCCTTCACGCCGATGCCGCACTCGGTGCCGCTGCGCACCTCGTCCACGTTCTCCTTGAAGCGGCGCAGCGATTCCAGCTCGCCCTCGAAGATGACCGTGTTGTCGCGCAGCACGCGGATCGGCTTGTTCCGCTTGACCACGCCCTCCACGACCATGCAGCCGGCGACCGCGCCGAACTTGGAGCTGCGGAAGACCTCGCGCACCTCGGCGATGCCGATGATCTCCTCGCGGATCTCCACGCCCAGCAGGCCCGAAGCCACCTGCTTCACCTGGTCGATCACGTCGTAGATGATCGAGAAGTAGCGCAGGTCCACGCCGTTGGCCTCGATGATCTTGCGGGCCGAGGCGTCGGCGCGGACGTTGAAGCCGATCACGGTGGCCTTGGTGGTCACGGCGATGTTGGCGTCGGACTCGGTGATGCCGCCCACGCCAGAGCTGATCACGTTGATCCGGATCTCGTCGTTGGACAGCGCGGTGAGCGACTGCTTGAGCGCCTCCACCGAGCCCTGGACATCGGCCTTGACCAGCAGGTTGAGGACCTGCTGGCCCTCGCCCTTGCCCATCTGCGCCATGATGTCTTCCATGCGGTTGCCCGCGGCCTGGACCAGGCGCGATTCGCGGCGCTTGGCGTCGCGCTGCTGCGCCACGTCCTTGGCCAGGCGCTCGTCCTTGACCACCACGAAGTCGTCGCCGGCGTCCGGCACGCCGGACAGGCCCAGGACCTGCACCGGGATCGACGGGCCGGCCGAGTTCGGCTGGCCGCCGGTCTCGTCGAACAGGGCGCGGACGCGGCCGTAGTGCACGCCGCACACCAGGTAGTCGCCCTTCTTCAGCTGGCCCTGCTGGACCAGCACGGTGGCGACCGGGCCGCGGCCCTTGTCCAGCGCCGACTCGATGACCACGCCGCTGGCGTTGCCGTCCGGCACCGCCTTCAGCTCCAGCAGTTCGGCCTGCAGCGAGATGGCGTCGAGCAGGTCGTCCACGCCCATGCCGGTCTTGGCCGACAGCTCCACCATCTGGGTGTCGCCACCGAAGTCCTCGGCCACGACCTGCTCGTTGAGCAGTTCGTTCTTGACCCGCATCGGGTCGGCCGTGGACTTGTCGATCTTGTTGATCGCCACGATCAGCGGCACGCCGGCCGCCTTCGCGTGCTGGATCGCCTCCTTGGTCTGCGGCATGACGCCGTCGTCGGCCGCGACCACCAGGACCACGATGTCGGTGATCTTGGCGCCGCGCGCGCGCATCGAGGTGAACGCGGCGTGGCCCGGGGTATCCAGGAAGCTGATCACGCCCTTGGGCGTTTCGACGTGGTAGGCGCCGATGTGCTGGGTGATGCCGCCGGCCTCGCCCGAGGCGACCTTGGTGCGGCGGATGTAGTCCAGCAGCGAGGTCTTGCCGTGGTCGACGTGGCCCATGATGGTGACCACCGGCGGACGCGGCGCCGGCTCGCCCTGGGCGCGCTCGACCTGCGCCAGCAGCTCGCTCTCGGCGTCGTCGGTCTCGGCGCGCACGGCCTTGTGGCCCAGCTCTTCGGTGACCAGCACCGCGGTGTCGTGGTCGATGGACTGGTTGATGGTGGCCATCACGCCCATCTTGAACAGCGCCTTGACCACGTCGCCGCCCTTCATGGCCAGCTTCTGCGCCAGGTCGGCCACGGTGATCGAGTCGCCGATGGCGACCTCGCGCACCACCGGCGCG
>NZ_ALIP01000151.1:0-6550 GCF_000283075.1 Pseudoxanthomonas sp. GW2 | reverse complement strand
GGACAGGTCGTTGTTGCCGGAGGCGATCTCGGTGGCGCCGGCGTTGATCGCGGCCGAGGCGGCCTGGATGCGCGAGACGATGGAGGTCAGCTGGTCGACGGTGGCGTTGGCGTCGTCGCGCATGCGGGCGAACACGCCGTGGAACTGGCCCTCCATGCGCACCGTCAAGTCGCCCTGGGCCAGGGCGGTCAGCAGGCGCGAGACCTCGGCCAGGCTGATCGCGTTGGCGTCCAGCAGGCCGTTGAGCTGCACCGCCAGCTGCAGCAGGAAGCCCTGCTTGTCGCTGGTGTCGATGCGCCCGGACAGGTCGCCGGCCGCGGCCGCCTCGACCACGCGCGCCACCTCCTGCTCGACCCGGATCTCGGCGGTGCGGTCGCGCCACTCGCACACCATGCCGACGTACTTGCCTTCGGCGTCGAGGATGGTGGAGATGTTCTGCGCGAAGCAGGCATCGCCGTACTGCACCTCGCGGGCGGCACTGCCTTCGCGCTCCAGGCGGGCGACGAAGTCCTGCGCGATCTTGCCGCCGATCTCCAGGACCTCGACCGGCTGGCCGACCAGCGGCGCCTCCATGTCAAGGTGGGGCAGGGCGGCCGCGACCTGGTCCGCATGGCCTTCCAGCATCCGGGCCAGCGCCGGGTTACGGTAGACGATGCGGTATTCCGGATCGGTGATCATCAGGCCGGTGGTGGAGGCTTCCAGCGCGGTACGGATGCGCAGGTTCTCCGCCGCGACCTTCTGGTCGCGCTCGGTGCGCTCGCGCAGGTCGTGCTGCATGCGCTGCATCGCGCGCATAAGGTCGGCGATCTCGTCCGAGCCCCGGATGTCGATGCGGCTGTCCAGCTTGCCGGTGGCGACGTCGTTGGCCACGGCCACGGCACCGCGCATCGCACCGGCCAGGTTGCGGGCGATGAAGAAGGCGATGGCCAGGCCACCGGCCACGCCCACCAGCAGCATCACCACGATGGTGGTCACCGAGGTCGCGTAGGCGGTGCCCGCGCTGGCCACGGACTGGTCGGCCTGGCGGTCGGTTTCCTCGATCAGCGCGGTCACCGCGGCGGTGGCCTGGTTGTGCAGGTCCGAGGTCTCGCCCAGGAAGGTGTCCAGGGCGTCGTCCGGCAGCTCCAGGTCGATCAGTTCGTTGACCGACTCGTAGGAGGCGCGGGCCTTGTGCCAGGAGGTGGTCAGCTCCTCCAGCAGCTTGCGCTCCTCGGCGGTCGCGGCGAGCTTGCCGTAGGCCGCCAGGGACTGGTCGATCTGCTCCGACAGCTTGGCGCTACGCTCGCGCGCGTCCAGCTTGACGGCTTCGCTGGCGCGCACCAGCCCGCGGTAGGCCGCGGTGCGGTACTCGCCCAGCAGGGCACGCAGCTCCGCCGCCACGGAGACGCTTTGCATGCTGCCCTGGGACAGGTTGGTGGTAGCCCGGTTGAGCGACGACAGCCCGTAGTAGGCGCCGACGCCCTGCGCGGCCAGCAATACCAGCACCACGCCAAAAGCCAGCATCAGTTTTGGCGTGAGCTTCAAGTTCTTGAGCCAATGCATGCAGCGTACTCCCCCGAATATTCGCGGCAATTGGGTGCGGGATGCCCGCGGGCATCCCGCCAGGTTTTTGTTGTTACTTCAGGTTGGCCAGCTTGATGTTGGCCGGCGAGGTCACCGCGATCTCGGCGCGGCTGGCGTCGCGCTGGACGGTGCCGATCACGCACACGTCGCGACCCTCCAGCTCCTCCGGAGTGGGCTTGAACTTGCCGCGCTGGTCGCCCGGGATGCGCGCGGAGAAGGTGTGGCGCGGGAACATGCCGCCCATGTACAGGAAGGTCGGCTCGCCCTCGGTGTTCTGGGCCCAGCGGGTCTTCTCGACCTTGCCGCACACCATCACGTCCTTGCCGATGAAGCGCACGGCCTGCTCGGCGGGGACGGCTTCCTGGGCGAAGGCGGCGGGCGCCGCGGCCAGGGCGGCCACCAGGGACAAGGTCTTGGTCAAACGATTCATGGGGGCATACTCCAATGGCGGGAACGGAAAGGCGGGCCGCCCCGGGATCGCCCGGCGGCAGCCGTTGGCAAGGGTTCTCAGGTAGCGGTGTCCAGGGCCTGGGCCTCGCCCAGGTCGGCGCTGTCCAGCAGGGTCTCGATGTCGAGCAGGATCAGCATGCGGTCGTCGAGGGTGCCGATGCCGCTGATGAAGCGGGTATCGACCGAGGCGCCGAACTCCGGGGTGGGGCGGATCTGCTCGGCGGCCAGCGGCACCACGTCGGACACGCTGTCCACCACGATGCCGACGACGCGGTCGTCGACGTTCAGCACGATCATCACGGTGAAGCTGTCGTAGCGCGCTTCCTTCAGGCGCAGCTTCAGGCGCAGGTCGATCACCGGCACGATGGTGCCGCGCAGGTTGATTACGCCCTTGATGTACTCCGGCGCGTCCGGGACGCGGGTGACCGAGTCGTAGCCCCGGATCTCCTGGACCTTGAGGATGTCGACGCCGTAGTTCTCTTCGCCCAGGGTGAAGGTGAGGAATTCGCCCGTAGAGGGGACCGGGGTGCTGCTCATTGTTTGCTCCTGCAGGGGCATGTCGGCGCAATGCGCGCTGGCTTCCCGGGTTGAATCGGCCGTGGGCGGCGCAACTTTAGGGCCGGCTACACCACGCCCCGCTCGCGCGCCATGCGCTGGCGCTCGACCCGGAAGATGAACTGCAGGATCCGCTGCTCGGCGCTGGCCGGCAGGTCGGCGAAGCGGCAGCCGATCCGCACCGGGTGCCGCGCCAGCTGCTGGCGCCGCGATGTGTGCGCGACCTGCAGCCGCACCGGGATCGGGCGGCCGCCGTCGGGCAGTTCCAGGGTGCAGGCGTCCAGCTGCCCGCCCGGCGGGAAGCGCGCCTGGTCCTCCTCGCCGACGGCCAGGGCCACGCCGCCGCCACTGATGTCCACCACCCGGGCCTGCAGCGGCGCCTGGCCCTCGTGCCGCGGCGGCACCAGCACCGTGGCCACCGGCCCGGGGATCAGCTCCAGCCGGTACAGCTCGCGGCGCTGCAGCTGCAGTACCGAGGACGGCAGCGGCGCGGCGAAGGTCGCCGGTCCTTCGCCGGGGACGAGCTGCAGGCGCTGCAGGCGGAACTGGACCCGTACCCGGTCCAGCTGCGACACGCACAGCACCTGGTCGGCCGCCGCCATGCGCTGGTTGATCGCCTCCTGGCGATTGCCGTCCAGCAGCACGCCGTCCGGCCCGGCTTCCAGCAGCGCGGTGGGGCAGGACAGGCCGCCGGGCAGCAGGTGGGCGCTGATCAGGGCACGGCCGTCGACCAGCGCATGCAGCACGCGCAGCACTTCCCGCGGGTCGCGGAGCTGGTAGCGCTCCGCATCGGGCAGGTCGATGGGGGCCAAGCCTGGGTCGGTGGCAGCCGTCATCCCTTGGTGGTCGGGGCCTTGGATACCGGCCTTATCGGCCGCCGGCCGCGCGACTTGAGCGACGGCCGGCACCGCTTCAGGCGGCCTGCGGCAGCTGGCGCTGGCGGGCCAGGCCGCCGACGTCGACGATCAGGGCCACGCGGCCGTCGCCGAGGATGGTCGCGCCGGAGATGCCCGGCACGCGGCGGTAGTTCTTCTCCAGGTTCTTGACCACCACCTGCTGCTGGCCGACCAGTTCCTCGACCTGCAGCGCCAGCTTCTGGCCGTCGCCCTCGACCACCACCACCAGCGATTCGCCGGAGCCGTCGCCATAGCCGAAGGCGCCGGCCAGCGACAGCAGCGGCAGGTACTCGCCGCGCACGCGCAGCACCCGGCCTTCGCCGGCGACGGTGCGGATGTCGTCCGGCTCCGGCTGCAGCGCTTCCAGTACGTGGCTCAGCGGCAGGATCAGGATCTCGCCGCCGCTGGACACGACCATGCCGTCGAGGATGGCCAGGGTCAGCGGCAGGCGGATGACCACGCGGGTGCCGCGGCCCTCGGCGCTCTCCAGCTGCACCTCGCCGCCCAGGGCCTGGATGTTCTTGCGCACCACGTCCATGCCCACGCCGCGCCCGGACAGGTCGGTGACCTGGTCGGCGGTGGAGAAGCCGGGCTGGAAGATCAGGTCCCAGACCTGCGAATCGGTGGGGTTGTCCGGGATCGCCAGGCCGCGCTCGGCGGCCTTGGCCAGGATCTTGGCGCGGTTCAGGCCGCGGCCGTCGTCGGCGACCTCGATCACGATGTGCCCGCCCTGGTGCGAGGCGGCCAGGGTGATGGTGCCGGTCTCGTCCTTGCCGGCCGCCTTGCGCGCGTCCGGCAGTTCCAGGCCGTGGTCGATGGCGTTGCGCACCAGGTGCACCAGCGGGTCGGCGATCTTCTCGATCAGGCCCTTGTCCAGCTCGGTGCCTTCGCCGATGGTGCGCAGGCGCACGTGCTTGCCAAGGCGGCCGGACAGGTCGCGCACCAGGCGCGGGAAGCGGCGGAACACCGCATCCACCGGCAGCATGCGCACGCCGATCACCGCTTCCTGCAGGTCGCGGGTATTGCGCTCCAGCAGTTCCAGGCCGGCGAACAGGCGCTCGGCCTGGGCCGGGTCCATGCCGCCGCTGACCTGCTTGAGCATGGCCTGGGTGATCACCAGCTCGCCGACCAGGTTGATCAGGGCGTCGACCTTGTCGACGCTGACGCGGATGGAGGTCTCGGCCTCGTGCACGCCCGCGGCCGCCGGGGCGCCGGCGCCCGGGTGCGCGGCGGTCGGCGCGGCCTGGGCCGCGGGTGCAGCCGCGGCGGGCGCGGCGGGCAGCTGCGGGCGGATGTCCAGCTCGCAGTCGTCCACCACCCAGGCGAACACGTCGTCGATCGCGCTGCGCGGGACCTTGCCGCGCAGGCCCAGGTCCCAGGCGATGCACGCTTCCAGCGGATCGAGCTGGGCGAATTCGGGCAGCTTCTCCAGGCGCGCGTTGACTTCCAGCGGGCCCAGGTGCTCCAGCTCGCGGATGATGCGCAGCGGGTCGTTGCCGCTCATGAACAGCGACGGCGCCGGGCTGAAGGCGATGTCCCAGCCTTCCGGCTCCGGCTCGGCGGCGGCCTTGGTCGCGGCCGCGGCGCCGGGCTGGCCCAGCTCCTGCTGCAGGCGCTGGTGCACGGCCTCGATCGCGGCGGTGTCGGCGGGGTGCCCGTGCTCGGCCTCGGCCAGCAGGGCGCGCAGCACGTCCACCGAGCCGAGCATGGCGTCGACCGCGCTGGAGGCGAGGGCGCGCTTGCCGCCGCGGATCTCGTCCAGCAGCGTCTCCAGCACGTGGGTCAGCGCGGCCATCTTCTCGAACCCGAACGTGGCCGCGCCGCCCTTGATGGAGTGGGCGGCGCGGAACACCGAGTTGATGACTTCGGGGTCGGTACTGCCGCTTTCCAGCGCCAGCAGGCCGGCCTCCATCGCGTCCAGGCCCTCGCGGCTTTCCTCGAAGTAGGTGGCGTGGAAGCGTTGCAGGTCCATGCTCATGGTGGCGCGCTCGAAACTTGGGGGTATGGCGGGTGGCCCGGGATCAGCCCAGGACCTTCTGCACGGTGGCGACCAGCTGCTCGGGGTTGAACGGCTTGACCAGCCAGCCGGTGGCGCCGGCGGCCTTGCCCTCGGCCTTCTTGTCCGCGGCCGACTCGGTGGTCAGCATCAGCAGCGGGGTGAACTTGTAGTCCGGCAGGGCGCGCAGGGCGCGGATCAGCGAGATGCCGTCCATGTTCGGCATGTTCACGTCGGTCACCACCGCGTTGAAACGCTGTCCCTGGGCGCGGTTGAGCGCGACCTGGCCGTCCTCGGCTTCCTCCACGGCGAACCCGGCCGAGGTCAGGGCGAACGAGACCATCTGGCGCATCGAGGCCGAATCGTCCACTACCAGAATGCGTGCGCTCATGCGGCGTTCTCCACTTCTTTCTTATTCAAGTCTTGTTGGTCGGTGAGCCCCAGCTGGCCGGACAGGCCCAGCAGGCGGGCGGCGTCGCGCAGGGCGTCGCTGCACCCGGACAGCTCGGTGCGGCGCCCCAGTTCGCGGCGGCTGCGGAAGAACGCGCACAGCACCTGCATGGCCGCGGTGTGCACGCGGCGCACGGCGGTGCCATCCAGGGCCAGTTCGCTGGCATCCAGGTGTGCCGAGAGGCGTTCCTTGAGCTCGGCGCTGGCCTCGATGCCGAGGTCCTCGCCCAGGGAAACGGTGTTCATCGTTTCTCCACGCAGTGGGGTCGGTCTGGATAGCGGCCGCCGCGGCGCAGGCTTTAGCGCCACGCGTCCGCGCCGGCCGGGGCCAGCAGGCAGGAGGCGTCCAGAAGCACCATCGGCTCGCCGCCGAGGCGGGCGATGCCGCGGAACAGGCCGTTGCCGGCCAGCCGCACCTGGGTGGTGCCGGGCGGCTCGACCTGGGACTGGCCGAGGGTGACCACGTCCTCGACCGCGGACACGCGCAGGCCCAGCACCTCGCCCTTTTCCTCGAGCACGACGAAGCGGGTGGCGGCGGTATCCGGTTGCGCGGGCTGGCCCAGGTGCATGCCCAGGTCCAGTACCGGCACGACCTGGCCGCGCAGGTTCATCACCCCGAGCATGGCCGGGACCGTGCCGC
>NZ_ALIP01000150.1:0-15935 GCF_000283075.1 Pseudoxanthomonas sp. GW2 | reverse complement strand
GCGCGAGCCACTGCCGCTGGCCGAGCCGGCGCGCGAGGTCCTGGCCCCGGCGGACGCCACGACCGTGGTGGCCGCGGAACTGCCGGCCGCGCCGTTCGCCGGCCAGGCTGCGAACGAGGATCCCTTTGCCTCCGCGGTGGCGCCGCATGCGCGGCCGTGGCCGCGGGCGGTGCTGCCGCAGCCGGCGACCGGCGCCTTCACCGCCAGCTTCGGCAACGCGGGGGCACAATCGGCCGGTCGCGCCTTCTATCCGTTCGAGCCGGCCCTGCCGGCGCCCGCGGGCAGGGACGCCAGGCCGGATCTGGCCGAGCCGCCGGCCGCAAGCGAAGACGCGCCGCGCTGAGCGGCTTCCCGGGCCTTCCTGCCGTGACCGCGGGCTGCCCCTTGCCGGGGCGGCGCCGGCGGGGCGTGCCGGCCCATTCCCCATGCAAGCGATGAGGTCCATTACATGACTGCACGTGTGCGCAACCCCCTGCTGGCCGCGCTGGCGCTGAGCATCCCGCTGGTCGCGTGCGCCCGGGAGCCGTCGCCGGCCCCGGCCGCGCCGGCCGCCGTCGCTGCCACCGCCGCCACGGCCGCACCCGCCGCGCCGCTGGTGACGGGCCTGCCGGATTTCACCCGGCTGGTGGAGCAGGTGACCCCGGGCGTGGTCAACATCGAGGCGCGGATCGGCGCGCGCACCGCCGCCCGCGGCATGCCGGACGACGAGGAGATCCCGGAGATCTTCCGCCGCTTCTTCGGCCCCGGCTTCGGCATGCCTTCTCCGAACGCCGCCCCGGGCCGCTCGGTCGGCTCCGGCTTCCTGATCGGCGACGGCTACATCCTCACCAACCACCACGTGGTCGACGGCGCCGAGTCGATCACCGTGCGCCTGTCCGACCGCCGCGAGTTCCAGGCCAAGCTGGTCGGCAGCGACGAGGGCTACGACGTGGCCCTGCTCAAGCTGGAGGGCAAGGAGGCCGCGGGCCTGCCGGCCCTGCGCCTGGGCGATTCCTCCTCGCTGCGCCCGGGCCAGTGGGTGGTGGCGATCGGCTCGCCGCTGGGCCTGGAGCAGTCGGTCACCGCCGGCATCGTCAGCGCGCTGGGCCGCAGCGGCGGCCGCGGCCAGCAGTACGTGCCGTTCATCCAGACCGACGTGGCGATCAACCGCGGCAACTCCGGCGGCCCGCTGCTCAACACCTCCGGCGAGGTGGTGGGCATCAACTCGCAGATCCTCAGCAATTCCGGCGGCTACATGGGCGTGAGCTTCGCCATCCCGATCGACCTGGCGATGAACGCGGCCGAGCAGATCAAGAAGACCGGCAAGGTCAGCCGCGGCATGCTGGGCGTGGTGGTGCAGGAGATCGATTCGGCCCGGGCCAAGGCGCTGGGCCTGTCCAGCAGCGCCGGCGCGCTGGTCAACAGCGTCGAGCCGGGCAGCGCCGCGGAGAAGGGCGGAGTGGAGATCGGCGACGTGATCACCGCGGTCAACGGCCAGCCGGTCAACAGCAGCGCCGACCTGCCGCCGATCATCGGCATGCTCCCGCCGGGCTCGAAGGCGCGGCTGGAGATCGTGCGCGACGGCCGCAAGCGCGAGCTGAACGTGACCCTGGGCGAGCTGACCAGCGACGCCCAGCGGCCGGGCCTGCGCGACGGTTCCGGCAGCAGCTCCGGCGCGGCGGTGTCGCCGGCGGCCCGGATCGGCCTGCGCGTGGCCGACCTGGACGCCGCCACCCGCCGCCAGCTGGGCCTGGGCAACAACGAGGGCGTGCGCATCACCGGCGTGCTGAGCCCGGAGGCGCGCGAGGCCGGATTGTCGCCCGGCATGGTGATCCTGCGGGTGGGCCGCACCCCGGTGGGCAGCGTGGCCGCGCTGGAGCGCGAGCTGAAGTCGGCCTCGGCCGGCGACGCGGTGATGCTGCTGGTGCGCACTCCGGCCGGCGCCACCAGCTTCGTCGCCCTCACCGTGCAGGAAGACTGATCCGGCGCGGCGCCCGGCCCGTGCGGCCGGGCGCCGGCGCATGCCCGCGGGCGCGGGGCGGCGGGGACATCCGTGGATGCCCCCGCGGCGTGCGATAATCCGCCGCTACCCGACGACGGCCGAGACCGCCGCCCCTCATGTCTGCAGATTCCATGCGGTTCATCCGCAACTTCTCCATCATTGCCCACGTCGACCACGGCAAGTCGACCCTCGCCGACCGCATCATCCAGCTGTGCGGCGGCCTGGAAGCGCGCGAGATGGAAGCCCAGGTGCTCGATTCCAACCCGATCGAGCGCGAGCGCGGCATCACCATCAAGGCGCAGTCCGTGTCCCTGCCGTACAAGGCCAAGGACGGGAACACCTACTACCTGAACTTCATCGATACCCCGGGCCACGTCGACTTCTCCTACGAAGTCAGCCGCTCGCTGGCCGCCTGCGAAGGCGCGCTGCTGGTGGTCGACGCCGCCCAGGGCGTGGAGGCGCAGTCGGTGGCCAACTGCTACACCGCGGTGGAGCAGGGCCTGGAGGTGGTGCCGGTCCTCAACAAGATCGACCTGCCGACCGCCGACATCGAGCGCGCCAAGGCCGAGATCGAGGCGGTGATCGGCATCGATGCCTCCGAGGCGGTCGCGGTCAGCGCCAAGACCGGCCTGAACGTGGACCAGGTGCTGGAGGCCATCGTTCACCGCATCCCGCCGCCGAAGCCGCGCGACACCGACAAGCTGCAGGCGCTGATCATCGACTCCTGGTTCGACAACTACCTGGGCGTGGTCTCGCTGGTGCGGGTGATGCAGGGCGAGATCCGGCCCAGGAGCAAGATCCTGGTGATGTCCACCGGCCGTACCCACGAGGTGGACAAGGTCGGCGTGTTCACCCCCAAGCGCAAGGAACTGCCGGTGCTCAAGGCCGGCGAGGTGGGCTGGATCACCGCCTCGATCAAGGACGTACACGGCGCCCCGGTGGGCGACACCCTGACCCTGGCGGCCGACCCGGCCCCGGCGCCGCTGCCGGGCTTCCAGGAGATGCAGCCGCGCGTGTTCGCCGGCCTGTTCCCGGTCAACGCCGAGGACTACCCGGACCTGCGCGAGGCGCTGGAGAAGCTGCGCCTGAACGACGCCGCGCTGCGCTTCGAGCCGGAGAGCTCGGAGGCGATGGGCTTCGGCTTCCGCTGCGGCTTCCTCGGCATGCTGCACATGGAGATCGTGCAGGAGCGCCTGGAGCGCGAGTACGACCTGGACCTGATCACCACCGCGCCGACCGTGGTGTACGAGGTGCTGAAGACCGACGGCACGGTGGTGCCGCTGGACAACCCGGCCAAGCTGCCACAGGCCAACCTGATCCAGGAGGTCCGCGAGCCGATCATCCGCGCCAACATCCTCACCCCCGAGGAGTACATCGGCAACGTCATCAAGCTGTGCGAGGAAAAGCGCGGCGTGCAGATCGGCATCACCTACATGGCCAGCCAGGTGCAGATCAGCTACGAACTGCCGATGGCCGAGGTGGTGCTGGACTTCTTCGACAAGCTCAAGTCGGTCAGCCGCGGCTACGCCTCGCTGGACTACCACTTCCTGCGCTTCGACGCCGGTCCGTTCGTGCGCGTGGACACCCTGATCAACGGCGACCGGGTGGATGCGCTGTCGATCATCGTCCACCGCACCCACGCCGACCGCCGTGGCCGCGAGCTGTGCGAGAAGATGAAGGACCTGATCCCGCGCCAGCAGTTCGACGTGGCGATCCAGGCCGCCATCGGCTCGCAGATCATCGCCCGCACCACGGTCAAGGCGCTGCGCAAGAACGTGCTGGCCAAGTGCTACGGCGGTGACATCACCCGCAAGAAGAAGCTGCTGGAGAAGCAGAAGGAAGGCAAGAAGCGCATGAAGCAGGTCGGCCGCGTGGAGATCCCGCAGGAGGCCTTCCTGGCCGTGCTGCAGGTGGACAGCAAGTGATGCCCCGAGCGCCGCTCCCGCGCGCCGCGGTCCCGGTTTCCCTCGCCAAGGAACGAGCATGAAATGGTTTGAGATCGGCCTGGTGGTCCTGACCTTCGCCACCGGCCTGGTGTGGCTGCTGGACCGCCTGTTCTTCGCCCGGCGCCGCGCCGCCCGCGCCGGCCTGCTGGACGAGGAGCCGGCGGTGGTGGACTACTCGCGCGCGTTCTTCCCGGTGCTGGCCGCGGTGCTGGTCCTGCGCAGCTTCGTCGCCGAGCCGTACAAGATCCCGTCCAGCTCGATGATGCCGAACCTGCTGATCGGCGATTTCATCCTGGTCAACAAGTTCTCCTACGGCCTGCGCCTGCCGGTGACCAACCGCAAGTTCGTGCCGCTGGGCGAGCCGGAACGCGGCGACGTGGTGGTGTTCAAGCCGCCGCACGACCCGGACCAGAACTGGATCAAGCGCGTGGTCGGCCTGCCGGGCGACCGCATCGCCTTCCACGGCGACACCCTGTACATCAACGGCGAGGCGGTGCGCTACACCCCGATCGGCCAGTACGTGGGCAAGGGCCGCGGCGCGGAGATGGACGGCGCGACCCTGCTGACCGAGCACCTGCCCGGGCGCGACCACCGCGTGCTGGAGTGGATCGACCGCGCCGCGCCCGCTGGCCAGGGCGAGTGGACCGTGCCGGAAGGCCACTATTTCGTGATGGGCGACAATCGTGATAATAGCGAGGACAGCCGGTTCTGGACCCAGACGTCGTTCCTGCCGGAGGAGAACCTCCGCGGCAAGGCGTTCCTGATCTGGCTGAACTGCGAGGGCTGGTTCTGCACGGGGAGTTTCGATCCGGGACGGATCGGGACGAGGATCAAGTAAGGCGCAAGGCGCCGGTTGGGGGAATGGCAATGAAGCGCAAGCAAGGCGGTCTGAGCCTGGTCGGGTTCCTGATGGTGCTGGCGGTGCTGGGGTTCGCCGCCTACGTCGGCATGAAGCTGTTCCCGATGTACCAGGAATACTATGCGGTGCGGTCGGCGATGAAGGGCCTGTCCAACGAGCCGGGCGTGGCCGACATGAGCCCGCAGCGGATCCAGGAGCTGTTCTTCCGCCGCCTGTACATCAACTATTCCGAGAACGTGAAGCCGCAGAACGTGAAGTTCGAGCGCGCCAACGGCGGCTGGGTGATGCGCGTCACCTACGAGGTGCGCCGGCCCCTGATCTACAACCTGGACGTGGTGGGCAACTTCGATACCCGCCAGGCCCTTACGCGGCGCGGTAGTGGCGAGGAATGACCGCAAGCTGGTGCGCGACCGGATCGGCCATGCGTTCGCCGATCCGTCGCTGCTGCAGCAGGCGCTGACCCACCGCAGCGCCGGTTCGCCGCACAACGAGCGGCTGGAATTCCTCGGCGACGCGGTGGTCAACCTGATCGCCGCCGAGGCCCTGTACCAGCGCTGGCCCAAGGCCGACGAGGGCGTGCTGACCCGGGCCCGCGCCGAGCTGGTGCGCGAGGCGTCGCTGGCGGTGATCGCCCGCCAGCTGGAGCTGGGCGAGCGCCTGACCCTGGGGCCGGGCGAGCTGAAGTCCGGCGGCTTCCGCCGCGATTCGATCCTGGCCGACGCGGTCGAGGCCGTGGTCGCCGCGATCTACCTGGACGCCGGCTACGAGGCCTGCCGCGCGGTCGTGCTGCCCTGGTTCGAACAGGCGCTGGCGGCGCTGCCGGTCGGCAAGCCGGAAAAGGACGCCAAGACCCGCCTGCAGGAATGGCTGCAGGCGCGGCAGAAGCCGCTGCCGGCCTACGAGCTGGTCTCCGAAAGCGGCGAGGAACACGCCAAGGTGTTCCTCGCCCGGTGTACCCTGAGCGAGCCTCCGGCCAGCGCCGAAGGGCAGGGCACCTCGCGGCGCCTGGCCGAACAGGCCGCGGCCGCGGCGGTGCTGGAACGGCTGGAGCCCCCGCTCCGGCAGCCATAGACGGTCCGACAAGTGAATCCCGGAAACAACGAAGCCCCCCACCGCTGCGGCAGCGTCGCCGTCGTCGGCCGCCCGAACGTCGGCAAGTCCACCCTGGTCAACGCCCTGGTCGGGGCCAAGGTCAGCATCGTCTCCAACCGCCCGCAGACCACGCGCCACCGCCTGCTGGGCATCGCCACGGTGCCGGGCGGGCAGATGCTGCTGGTCGACACCCCCGGGCTGCACCGCGAGCAGGGCCGGTTCAAGGCCTCGGCGATGAGCCGGGTGATGAACCGCACCGCGCGCGGCGCGGTGGAGGACGTGGACGCGGCGGTGCTGGTGGTCGAGGCCGGGCGCTGGGACGAGGAGGACACGCTGGCGTTCAACGTGCTCCACGACGCCGGCGTGCCGGTGGTGCTGGTGGTCAACAAGGTCGACCGGCTCAAGGACAAGACCACCCTGCTGCCGTTCCTGGCCGAGGTGGCGAAGGACCGGGATTTCGCCGCCGTGCATCCGATCTCCGCGCTCAAGCGCAAGGGCCTGGACGACCTGGTCGCCGACATCCTGGCGCAGCTGCCGGAGGCACCGCCGGTTTACGACGAGGACGAGATCACCGACCGCAGCCAGCGCTTCCTGGCCGGCGAACTGGTGCGCGAGCAGCTGATGCGCCAGCTCGGCGACGAGCTGCCGTACGCCACCACCGTGGAGATCGAGCGCTTCGCCGAGGATGGCGCGCTGCTGCGCATCGGCGCGGTGATCTGGGTCGAGCGCGAGGGCCAGAAGCCGATCGTGATTGGCAAGGGCGGCGCGCGCCTGCGCGAGATCGGCAGCAAGGCGCGGCAGCAGATGGAGCGGCTGTTCGGGCGCAAGGTGTTCCTGGAGACCTGGGTGCGCGTGCGCGAGGGCTGGTCCGACGACGAGGCCGCGCTGAAGGCCTTCGGCTACGGCCAGGAGTAAGCCGCGCATGGCCGGCGGGGACTGACATGCGCATCGAGGGCGACAGCGCCTTCGTCCTGCATGCCCGCCCGTGGCGCGAGACCAGCCTGCTGGTCGAGGTCCTCAGCGCCGCCCACGGGCGCCTGGGCCTGGTCGCGCGCGGGGTGAACTCGCCGAAGCGGCAGGTGCTGCGCGCCGCGCTGCAGCCGCTGCAGCACATCCGCTACGACGCGGTGCTGGCCGGCGAACTGGCCCAGCTGCGCGGCGCCGAGGCCCTGGACGCCGCGCCGCGGCTGGGCGGGCAGGTGCAGCTGGCCGCGTTCTACCTCAACGAGCTGGTGCTTCGCCTGGCGCCGCGCCAGGATCCGCTGCCGGAACTGTTCGGGGCCTACGCCCGCACCCGCGCCGCGCTGGCCGACGCCGGCTCCCTGGCCTGGACCCTGCGCCGCTTCGAGCGCGACCTGCTCGGCGCCCTCGGCGTGGGTTTCGAGCTGGACGTGGACGGCGACGGCCAGCCGCTGGACCCGGCCGCGCGCTACCGGCTCGATCCGGAACACGGCCCGCGAAGGTTGCTCAGCGACCGCGGCCACGGCGAGCGCAACGCCGCCGCCACCGGCGCCGCGCTGCTGGCACTGGCCGCCGACGTGCAGCCGGACGCGGAAGACCTGGCCAGCCTGCGCCTGCCGCTGCGCGCGGTGCTGGCCCACCATCTCGGTCCGCGCCCGCTCGCATCGTGGGAGATGGCCGCACAACTGCAGCGCCTGGGCCGCGGCACCGGTTGACGCTGCGGTACTGCGCGTAAAATCCGCGCATGCCAGCCAAGCCGCAGATCCGCACTTTCCACGGCCCCGACATCACGCCCTGGCTCGACGAGGTCGCGCGCCTGCGGGTGGCCGTATTCCGCGACTGGCCGTACCTGTACGACGGCGACCCGGACAGCGGCTACGAGCGCCAGTACCTGCAGCCGTATGTCGAGTCGCGCGAGAGCGTGCTGGTGCTGGCCCTGGACGAGGGCCGCGTGGTGGGCGCCTCCACCGGCCTGCCGCTGCTGGACGACGCCGAGGCGTTCGCCGCGCCGCTGCAGCACGCCGGCCTGCCGGCCGAAGAGGTGTTCTACTTCGGCGAGTCGGTGCTGCTGCCCGCCTACCGTGGACTGGGCGTGGGCCATGCCTTCTTCGACGAACGCGAGGCCCATGCACGCAGGCTTGGCCGCTTCCGCTTCACCGCGTTCTGCGCGGTGGACCGCGATCCGGATGATCCGCGCCGCCCGCCCGGGTACCGGCCCAACGATGCGTTCTGGCACGGCCGCGGCTATGCGCGCCTGCCGGGACTGGCCGTCCGCCTGGCGTGGGAGGAGATCGGCAGGGGCGAAATCGAACATGCGCTGACCTTCTGGTCGCGCGACTGGAAGGAGAAACCATGAAAGTTGCCGCCTGCCGCTACGAAGTCGGCAAGCCCGCGGATTTCGAGGCGTTTGCCGCGCGCCAGCGCGCTTTGCTGGAACAGGCCGCGGCGCAGGGCGTGCGCGTCGCGGTGCTGCCGGAATACCTGTCGCTGGAGCTGGCGGCCATCCACGGGCCGCAGGTCTACGCCGACCTGCACGCCTCGCTGCAGGCGATCCAGCAGCATCGCCAGGCCTGGCTGGCGCTGTTTTCCGGCATCGCCCGAGAGCTGGGCATGTACATCGTCGCCGGCAGCTTCCTGCTGGACATCGGCGCCGGCCGCCATCGCAACCGCGCCGACCTGTTCGCGCCCGATGGCGGCCACCAGTGGCAGGACAAGCTGCAGCTGACCGGCTTCGAGAAGCGGACCGGGGTGATCGTGCCCGGCGAGGCGCTGAAGGTGGTGGATGTGGCCGGCGTGCGCGCGGGCATCAGCATCTGCTACGACAGCGAGTTCCCGCTGCCGGTGCGCGCCCAGTACGAGGCTGGCGCGCGCCTGCTGCTGGTGCCCAGCTGCACCGACACCGCCGCCGGAGCCACCCGGGTGCGCGTGGGCTGCCTGGCGCGCGCGCTGGAGAACCGCTTCTTCGTCGTCCAGGCCGTCACCGCCGGCGACGCGCCCTGGAGCCCGGCGCTGGATACGAACACCGGCGACGCGGCGATCTACGCGCCGATGGACGTGGGCTTCCCGGCCGACGGCATCCTGGCCAGCGCCGGTGCCGGCCAGGAATGGGCGATCGCCGAGCTCGACTTCGCGCGGCTGGAAGACACGCGCCTCACCGCCCAGGTCGCCAACGACCGCGACTGGCCGGCGCAGCTCGCACCGGCAATCGTGCGCGCGCGGGTGGAAGGCTTCGATGCGCTGCCTGGCGCGTCCGGCTAGGCAACGCCCGCCAGCCAGAGCGAACCGCCGCCCAGCGCAAGGCCCATGGCGATGGCGGCCAGGACGTCGCTGGGATAATGCAGCCCCAGCACCACCCGCGAGGCCGCGACCGAGGCGCTGAACGGCAGCAGCAGCGGCGCCAGCACCGGATAATGGGCCAGGGCCACCACGCTGAAGGCCACGGCGTGCAGGGTGTGCCCGGAGGGGAAGCTGAACTCGTCCAGCGGCGCGACCCATGCGCGGATGCGCAGGTCGGCGGCAAACGGGCGCGGTCGCCTGGTCGATCGCTTGAGGCCACGGTACAACGCCAGCGAGGCCAGGCCCACGGCAGCCATGTGCAGGGCCGTCAGGCGGCCGCCCTCGCCGCCCAGCACCGCCAGTGAGGCGATCAGCGCGTACCAGGCGAAGCCGTCGCCCAGGCGGCTGACGCAGGCGAAATAGCCGCGCACCGACCTGCGCATGCACATGCGGTTGGCCAGCAGGCACCAGCGCTGCTCGCGTGCATGCAGGCGTGCACCGGGGCCGGCGCGCGCCGGCAGCTCGGCGGGGAGCGGATCAGGCGGCGAGAGGTGCATCGAGGGCTCCACGGCGGGCCAGCGTCGCCAGTAGGGCATCGAAGTCGGCCGCGACCTGTTCCGGGCGCAGCCCCAGCACCGCGGTGCGCGCCGCCACGCCCATCTCGCGGCGCAGGGTGGCATCGCCCGCCAGGGCGACGGCGGCGGCGATGAAGCCGGCGTCGTCATGCGCCAGCAGCCCGTGTACGCCGGTATGCAGGTGTTCGCGGGCGGCGCCGGTGTCGAGGGCCACGGTCGGCACGCCGCTGGCCATCGCTTCGAGGACGACGTTGCCGAAGGTCTCGCTGAGGCTGGGGAACAGGAACAGGTCGCCGCTGGCGAAGTGCCGCGCCAATGCCTCCCCGCGCTGCATCCCGCAGAACACGAAGTCGGGATTCCCGCGCGCCAGCGCCTCGCGCAGGGGGCCGTCGCCGATCCACACGAAGCGCGCATCCGCGCGCTGCCGCTGCAGGGCGCGGAACGCCCGGACTGCCAGGTCCAGGTTCTTCTCCGCTGCGATCCGCCCCACGTACACCACCACCGGCGTGGCGGCATCGGCGCCCCAGTCGCGGCGCAGGTGCGTGTCGCGACGGAACGGCGTGAACTGCGTGGTGTCCACCGCCCGCGCCAGCCGCACCACGCGCGAGAAACCCTGCGTGCGCAGCGCCTGCTCCAGCTCCATGGTCGGCACCAGGGTGGCGTCGGCGCGATTGTGGAAACGGCGCATCAGGCGCAATGCCCCCGGCTGCAGCCAGGCCAGGCCGTAGTCGCGCATGTAGTGGTCGAAGCGGGTATGGAAGCCACTGGCGACCGGAATGCCGAGGCGCCTGGCGGTGCGGAGTGCCGACCACCCCAGCGGGCCTTCGGTGGCGATGTACACCGTGTCCGGTCGCGTGCGGCGCCACTGCCGGTGCAGCGCGCCGGATGCGGGCAGTCCGATGCGCAGGCCGGGGTAATGCGGCAGCGCCGCGCCGGGGAGGAGCAGGGTTTCCAGGCCTTCGTCCGGGCCAGCACCGGGCTGGCGCGGACGGGCGACCTCGACCGCATGGCCGCGCCCGCGCAGGCCAAAGGCCAGTGACTGCACGGTCAGTGCGACCCCGTTGACCTCGGGTGGCCAGGTTTCGGTGACGAGGGCGTAGCGCATGGGCCGTCTCCGGTTGCGCTTCCAGCCTGCCTGCGGTCGATGCCGGGGCGATTACCGCCGGATGACGGCCTGGTGACAGACGCCGCGCGGATGCGCCCGCTCACGGCCGTGACGGCGGATCCGGTGTGACCGACCCGACCGTCAGCGCCACGGTGCCGTCGCGCAGGCGGGCCTGCACGCGGTCGCCCGGCGCGACCTGGGCGACCGAGTGCACCAGGGCGCCATCGTCGCGGCGGGTGACGATCGAATAGCCGCGCGCCACCGTGGCCAGCGGGCTGCACGCTTCCAGCGAGCGCGCCAGGGCGCGCAGCTTGAGCGCATCGCGCTGCAGGATCCGGGCGATCGCGGCCTGCGGGCGCGACTGCAGGCGCAGCAGGCGTTCGCGCAGCTGCGCGACGCGTCGCTGCGGATGGTGGGCGCGCAGTACCGCGCCGGCGTGGCGCAGGCGTGCGTGCTGGTGCTGCAGCTGTTCGCGCCAGCGTGCTTCCAGCCGGCGTCGCAGGGCTTCCTGGCGTTGGCCGAGCAGGCGCAGCCGGTTCTGCGGCGACTGTGCCTGCAGGCGCAGCGCGGCGCGGTCGGCACGCTGCATGGCCTGGCGCAGGCGATGGCCCTGGATCGCGCGCAGGCGGCCGTGCAGCACGCCGATGCGCGCCAGCAGGTCGCGCCGGTCCGGTACCAGCAGCTCGGCGGCCACCGACGGCGTGGGCGCACGCACGTCGGCGGCGAAGTCGGCCAGGGTGAAGTCGGTTTCGTGCCCGACCGCGGAGACGACCGGCACCGGCGATGCGGCGATCGCACGCGCCAGGCGCTCGTCGTTGAACGCCCACAGGTCTTCCAGCGAACCGCCGCCGCGGGCCAGCAGGATGGCGTCGTAGCGGCCGCTGGCGCCGGCGCGCTGCAGCAGCGAGGTGATCTGCGCCGCGGCGGTCTCGCCCTGGACCAGGCTGGGGAGGATTTCCACGTCCAGCAGCGGGCAGCGGCGGCCGAGCACGCTCAGCACGTCGCGCACCGCCGCGCCGGTGGGCGAGGTGATCACGGCCAGGCGCCGCACCCAGCGCGGCAGGGGGTGCTTGCGTGCGGGGTCGAACAGGCCCTCGGCCTCCAGCTTCGCCTTCAACGCCTCGTAGGCGCGGCGCAGGGCGCCTTCGCCGGCTTCCTCCAGGTGGTCCAGCACCAGCTGGTAGTCGCCGCGTGCCTCGTACAGGGTGAGCCGGCCGCGGGCCAGCACCTTCATGCCCTCGCGCGGCACGAACTTCAGCCACTGGCTCTTGGGCCGGAACATGGCGCAGCGCACCTGGGCGCGCGCGTCCTTGAGGTTGAAGTACAGGTGCCCGGAGGCCGGACGGGTGACGTTGCCCAGCTCGCCCTCGACCCAGACCAGCGGGAAGGCACTCTCCAGCAGGTCGCGCGCCAGCGTGTTGAGCTGGGCGGGGGTGAGGACGGGGTTCTGCTCGGACATCGGCGCGTACGGCTCGGCGGGACAGGATAGCGCGGCAGCGTGCGTGGTGCCGGAGGCGCTCCGGGCGGCCAGCCCAGAGCGAGCCGTCGCGGCGCCCGGCAGCGCCCCCCAAATCACCAATCACCAATCACGCCCCTCGATGCCGCTCCAGCGCCCAGGCCACATGCTCCCGTACCAGCTGCGAAGGGTGCTCGCGGCGCGATTCCAGCGCGGCGACGACTTCCGGCGTGGTCGGAGCGTTGCCCAGGGCCACGGCGATGTTGCGCAGCCAGCGCTCGTGGCCGCTGCGGCGGATCGCGCTGCCCTCGGTGCGGCCCAGGAACTCCTCCTCTTCCCAGGCGAACAGCTCGGCGAGGGTGGCCTGGTCGAGGTTGTTGCGGGCGCGGAAGTCCGGCTCGTCGGTGCGCCGCGCGAACTTGTTCCAGGGACACACCAGCTGGCAGTCGTCGCAGCCGAAGATGCGGTTGCCGATCGCAGGGCGCAGCTCCTCCGGGATCGGGCCGTCGTGCTCGATGGTCAGGTAGGAGATGCAACGCCGCGCATCCAGCCGGTAGGGCGCGGTGATCGCCCCGGTCGGGCAGGCGGGGATGCAGCGGCTGCAGGTGCCGCAATGCGCGCTGGCCGGCGGATCCACCGGCAGCGGCAGGTCCAGGTAAATCTCGCCGAGGAAGAACCAGGAGCCGCCGTCCTTGTCGATCAGGCAGGTGTGCTTGCCGATCCAGCCCAGCCCGGCGTTGCGCCCCAGTGCGCGCTCCAGCACCGGCGCCGAGTCCACGAACACGCGGTAGCCGAAGGCGCCGAATTCCCGTTGCAAGCGTTCGGCCAGCTTCTGCAGCCGGTTGCGCATCAGCTTGTGGTAGTCGCGGCCCAGGGCGTAGCGGGCCACGTAGGCGCGGCGGCCATCGGCCAGCGTGGCCCAGGCCTGGTCCCCGTCCTGGCCGTAGTCCAGGCCCACCGAGACCACCCGCACCGTTCCCGGCACCAGTTCACGCGGACGGCTGCGCGCGGTGCCATGGCGCGCCATCCAGTCCATGGTTCCGTACAGGCCCTGGGCCAGCCAGTCGCGCAGGTGGGCCTCGTCCTCGGCCAGGTCCACGCCGCTGATGCCGCAGCGCTGGAAGCCGTGCTCGCGCGCCAGCTCGCGCACCCGCCGTGCGGCGGCGACGAGGTCGATCGCCGCGGGCTGGGCCGGGCTTGCGGGCGGGGTGGGGGACATGCGCCGATTATAGGAGCCGCCGCAACGCCGGCCCCGGCGCCCGCGGCTTAGAATTGCGCCATGCCTGCCTCCGCCACCCTGCTGTTCGACAGCCGCGCCGCCCGCCGGATCGACCAGGAGGCGACCGCCGCGCTCGGCGGCGACGGCTACGTGCTGATGACACGCGCCGGCGAAGCTGCCTGGCGGGTGCTGCGCGAACGCTGGCCGCATGCGCGCCGGATCGTGGTGGCCTGCGGCAGTGGCAACAACGGAGGCGACGGCTACGTGCTGGCGCGGCTGGCCTTGCAGGCCGGCCTGGACGTGCGCGTGGTGCTGCCGGCCGGCGTGCAGCCGCGCACGCCGCTGGCGCAACGTGCCGCGGCCGATTACGCCAGCATCGGCGGCACCCTGGAACACTTCCCCTGCGCGCTGGACGATGCCGAGCTGCTGGTCGACGCGCTGCTGGGCATCGGCCTGGAGGCGGCGCCGCGCGAACCAGTGGCCGCTCTGGTCGCGGCGCTGGACGCGGCGCAGGCGCCGGTATTCGCGCTCGACGTCCCTTCAGGCATCGACGCCGACCGCGGCAGCGCGCCGGGCGTCGCCCTGCGCGCCGACTGCACCCTGCAGTTCATCGTCGAACACAGCGGCCTGCGCACCGGCATGGCCCTGGACCACACCGGCGAACTGCTGCTGGACACCCTGCAGGTGGACGCCGCGGCGTACGCGGCGGTGGCGCCGCCATGCGCGCGCCTGCTGGATGCATCCGCGCTGGCGCAATGGCTGCCGCCGCGGCCGCGCGACAGCCACAAGGGCCGCGCCGGCCACGTGCTGTGCGTGGGCGGCGACCACGGCAGCGGCGGCGCGGTGCTGCTGGCGGTGGAAGCCTCGCTGCGCAGCGGTGCCGGCCTGGCCAGCGTGGCCACGCGCGAGGCGCACGTGCCGGCGCTACTGGCGCGGCGCCCGGAAGCGATGGTGCACGCCGTCGAGGACGCCGAGGCGCTGGCGCCGCTGCTGGCGCGCGCCAGCGTCGTCGCCTGCGGACCGGGCCTGGGGCGCAGCTCGTGGTGGGGCGGTGCGCTGTTCCGCAAGGTGCTGGAGAGCGACCTGCCGCACGTGCTCGATGCCGATGCCCTGAACCTGCTGGCCGAAGCGCCCATGCCACTGGGCGACGCGATCCTCACCCCGCATCCGGGCGAGGCCGCGCGCCTGCTGGGCAGCAGCACCGCCGCGGTGCAGGCGGACCGCTACGCCGCCGCGGCCGCGCTGGCGCAGCGCTACGGCTGCGTGGTGGTGCTCAAGGGCGCCGGGAGCATCATCGCCGCGCCGGGCGAACTGCCCTGCGTGCTCGACGCCGGCAATCCCGGCATGGCCACCGGCGGCATGGGTGACCTGCTGACCGGCACCATCGCCGCCATGCGCGCCCAGGGGCTGGACGCGTTCCAGGCCGCCTGTGCCGGCGCCCTGCTGCACAGTGCCGCCGGTGACGCCGCGGCAGCCGACGGCGGCCAGCGTGGCCTGTTGCCCTCGGACCTGCTGCCGTGGCTGCGGCGGCTGGCCAATCCCCCTTCTTTGCAGGCAGTTTCCCGATGCTGATCGAGCTTCCCGGTCCCGAGGCCACCGACGAACTGGGCCGCGCCCTGGCCGCGAGCCGGCCGCAGCCGGCCGTGGTCCACCTGCACGGCGACCTGGGCGCCGGCAAGTCCAGCCTGGCACGCGCGCTGCTGCGCGCGCTGGGGGTGCAGGGGCCGGTGCGCAGTCCCACCTACACCCTGGTCGAGCGCTACCCGGTGCCCGGCGGCGAGGCTTGGCACCTGGACCTTTACCGCATCGCCGATGCCGGCGAGCTGGACTTCCTCGGCCTGGACGGCGACGAGGCCACGCTGTGGCTGGTGGAGTGGCCCGAGCGCGGCCAAGGCGCGCTGCCGGCGCCGGACCTGGAAGTGCACTTGGCGGTCGCTGGAGCCGGGCGCCGCGCCCGCCTGGAAGCCCGCTCCGCGGCGGGCCAGGCCTGGCTGTCAGCCCTCGACCTGAACGGGCGGTTGCAGGGCGTTCCTGCCGGGTGATCGCAAGAAGATCCCCCAGGTGGCGGATTCTTAAAGGATTTTCACTTGCAATGCACGCCGGCTGGTGATTGAATCCGGCCCATGTGCCACCTCCTCGCCCGGTTTGGCGTGCTGGCGGCGGGCCTCGTGCTCGCCGTGATCGGCTGCGTGGGCGATGCCCTGGCCGGCGAGGTGAAGGGCCTGAGCCTGCAGCAGGGGCCCACCGGAACCCGCGCCGAGGTGCAGCTGCACGGCGCCGGGCAGTTCAAGACCCTGAGCCTCAGCGGGCCGCACCGGCTGGTGCTGGACCTGACCGAATCGCACGCCGCCGCGGGCCTGAAGCTGCCGGCCCCTGCCGGCCTGGTGACCAACGTGCGCACCGGGCAGCCGGTGCCAGGCACCTACCGCATCGTGTTCGAACTGGCCGCGCCGGTGGCCAGCCTG
>NZ_ALIP01000149.1:0-5392 GCF_000283075.1 Pseudoxanthomonas sp. GW2 | reverse complement strand
GGATGTCCTCAGTCGGCATCGGCGGCACCGGCGGTGCGCACGGGACGGGGCACGGGCGCGATTTCCACGCGGCGGTTGCGCGCGCGTCCTTCCTCGTCGGCGTTGGAGCCGACCGGCTGGTGCTCGCCGAAGGCGGCGGCAAACACCGAGTCGGCCGGCACGCCTTCCTCGATCAGGGTGCGGGTCACGGTCAGCGCGCGCTGCGCCGACAGTTCCCAGTTGTCGGCGAAGCGGCGGTTGCCCTCGTGCACCGGACGGTCGTCGGTGAAGCCGCTGACCATCAGCACCTGCTCGCGCGCCTTGAGGTAGCCGGCCAGCGGCGCGGCCAGCGCGCGCAGGACCTGGCGGCCCTCCGGCTGCAGCTGGTCGGAATTGAGCGCGAACAGCACGTTGCCGCGGATGCCGATGCGGCCGTCGACCAGGGTGATGCGGCCGTCGGCCAGTGGCGCGGCCAGCGCCTGTTCCAGCGCCTGGCGCTGTTGCGCCTCGGCCTGGCGCTGGCGCACCGCCTCGTCCAGCCGCGCCGACAGCTGCAGCTGCACCCCGATCACGCAGACCAGGATCAGCACGAACACGCCCAGCAGCACCGCCATCAGGTCGGCGAACGCTGCCCAGACCGGCGCCGCCAGGCCGTCCTCTTCGCCGGCGTGCTCGATCATGCCGCGCTCCGCGCCGACAGGCGCTGCAGGTCCTCGACGATCTGCTTCTGGCTGAGCACACCCAGGTCGATCACCTCGCGGGCCTGGGCCACGTAGTAGGCCAGCTGCTCGTCGCTACGCGCGGCGGCCTTCTCCAGCGCCGCCTCGATCTGCTGCATGCGCTCCACCAGCAGGGCATTGCCCTGGGCGAAGGCCTCGACCGCGGCGCCGAAGGCCTCGGCCAGGCTGGCGACCTCGGCGGCGCCGGCGGCCACCTGGGCGCCGGCTTCCTGAAGCTGCCCGCCGCGCGCCTGCACCTGCTCCTCGAAGCGGGCGCCGGTGCGCTCGAGCAGGGAGGCGGTGGACTCGACCAGCGATTCCAGCGCGGCGCGCTGCTCGCCGGAGGCGCGGTTCACGCCTTCCAGCAGCTGGCCGAACATGGCCATGTGCTGGCTGCGCTCCTCCAGCAGGGCGGTGTCGCGGGCCAGGCTTTCGGACAGCTGGCGGCGCACCTCGGTGATGACCTCGGCCGCGGCCCGCGGCGCCTCGGCGGCGGTGCGGGCCAGCTGCGAGATCTCGGCGATGGTGGCCTCGGCCTGGGCCTGGGTGCGCTCGCTGATCTGCGTGGCGGTGCTGGCCAGGGTGTCGCACACCGCCTGCTGGCGCGCCGCGGCCTGCTCGCCGGCCTGCTGCCACTGCTCGCGCAGGGCGGCGCCGGCATGCTCGAGGGTGGCGCTCCAGCGGGCCAGGCGTTCCTGCTCCTGGCTGGCGAAGGCGGCCTGCAGCTGCGCGTGCGCCTGCTCCAGCGAGTCCAGCAGGGCGGCGGACTGGCGCTCGATCGCGCCGGCGGCCTCGGCCAGCGCCTGGTGCTGCTGTTCGGTGGCGGCGCGGTTGGCCTCGTCCTGGCGCGCCAGCACCTGTTCCCAGCCGGCGGCCAGGCCGCTGCCGGCCTGTTCCAGCTGCGCGCCGATCCGCCCCACCAGGGTTTCGGCCTGCTGGCCCATGGCTTGGACCAGCTGCTCCTGGCCACCGCGCAGGTCCTGCAGCAGGGCCGCGCCGGCTTCGCGCTGGGCCTGCAGCGCCTGGCTCCACTGCGCGGCGATCTCCCCGCCCAGCGCGCGCAGGCTTTCGCCGGCGCCGTCCAGGTGCCGCTGCACCGCGTTGGTGACGCTGTCGCGGGTCGACTCGGCGTGGCCGGCGATCGCCGCCAGGGTCGATTCCAGCACCGGCTGCACCGCGGCGCGGGCCTCGCGCGCGCTTGCGGCCACGCTGTCGGACAGGGTGGCCTGGACCGAGCCGGCCAGCTCGCGGAAGGTGGCCTCGGTGCGGGCGTGGAAGGCCTCCTGTTGCGCCAGCTGGCGCTCGGCGCTGGCGGCCTCGCGCTGCTCCAGGGCGGCCGCCATCCGTTCCAGGCGTTCCACCAGGGCCGGCAGCAGCCCGGCCTGGGCCTGCAGCAGCTGCACCGTCTGTTCGCGCTGGTACGCCTGCGACCACGGGCGCAGCACGCCCGCGGCGGCGGCGTCCAGGCGCTGCGCGGCGCGCGCGCGGCCGCGCCGGCACAGCGCCGACAGCAGGCCCAGCGCGGCCGAAGCGGCCACGCCGGCGATCGAGGTGCCGAAGGCGAAGCCCAGGCCGCGCACTGGGGCGGCCAGCGCATCGCGGATCGCGTCCAGCTCGGCCGTGCCTTCCAGGGCCACGCCGGTGCCGCGCAACGTGGTCATCATGCCCAGCAGGGTGCCGAGCATGCCCAGCAGCACCAGCAGGCCGACCAGGTACGGCACCAGCGCCGGGCCCGGCAGTGGCAGGCGGCCGCCCTCGATGCGCAGGCGCACCGGCTCGCGCAGGCCCGGATCCAGCTGCGCCAGCCACGCTTCCAGGCTGGCCGGCGCAGCGTCCAGACCGTCCAGCGCGCGCTCCAGGCCGGTGGTGGCCTGGCGGTAGCGGCGCAGTTCCAGCGCGCCCAACAGGTAGAAGGCCAGCACCAGCAGGGTGAACAGCAGGGCCAGCGGGTGGCCGGCGGCATAGCCGGCACCGATCCAGCACACCACGGCCAGGCCGGCGAGGAAGGTGGCCAGTTCAGGGAGGATTCGTTGCATGGGTTCCATCGGGGGCGGGGCCGAGGGCGGCAAGCAGGCCTTCGGCGGGTTGCAGGCGGATATCCAGTTCGGCGAGCAGCAGCTCGTGCATGTCGTGGCGGAAGCGTTCCAGCCAGGCGGGCGCCTCGGTCCCGGGCGCCTCGTCGCTGGCGGACAGCAGTTCCTGGAAGCGGTGTTCCAGCACCGGGGTGGCGCGGCCCAGCAGGCTGCGGGTGGGACGGGCCAGGGTCTGTTCCATCACCGCGTCCACCGCGGCCAGCCGCGCCAGGGCCGGGGAGCGGGCGGCCAGGCGCTGGCGCAGGGTCTCGCGCAAGCGTCCGCTGCCGCTTTCCAGCAGGTGCTGCAGGGCCATGTGCCGTTGCTGGAAGTAGCTCCATTCGAACGGTGGGCGCGGGCCTTCGGGCGGCGCGGCGAAGGCGCGGTCGCGGCCGATCGATTGCGCCAGCGCGGCGCGGGCCTCGGCCAGTTCCGCCGCCGCGTCCCCGGCCGGGGACACGGCCGCCGGGCCCGTGCCCGCCGGGGCGTCCAGCACCCGTGCCAGCGCCACCGCCTGCTTCCATTCCAGCCAGTGGCTCAGCAGCTGCGACAGCGGATGCGCTGGCGCGTCGGCCGCCGTGCCGGCCAGCTGGGCCAGCTGGCGGACGAAGCGGGGTCCGCTGGGGGTGGGGCGTGGCTGGGACTGCATCGGGCGGACGGTGTTCTCTCGACCGGGCGGGGCCGCAAGCCGCCGCGGGACCGGCGCGACGCCGGTGCGGGGCGGGCGGGGGATTCCTGCGGTGAGTGGCTCCGGCGCTGGCTGCGGGCCGGGACGCGGCCGGGACGCCGGCCCGGCCGGCGCCGCGGTCGGGGCCGCCGGGCGGCCCGGAACGGGCGGAGCCGGGGGCGCGGCCCGCCCGGAAAGGGGCGGATTCTAGCCCGCGGCGCCGGTGCGGGCCAGCAAGGGCTGCAGCACCGGCTCCAGTTCGCGCCGGCGCCAGCCCTGCAGGGGCTGCGGCCAGCTGCCGCTCTCCAGCAGGGCTTCCAGCTGCTTGCGCGAGGCCAGCACGCCGTCCGGCAGGCCCAGGTCGGCGCTGCGCCGGGCCACCGCGTCCTGCAGCCGGCGCACCGCGTTGCGGTCCGGCTCGGCGGCCACGGCCGGCATCTGCTCCTCGTCGGCCACGGCGGTGGTCAGGGCCTGCCACAGCGACTTGCCGAGCTTGCGCGGGGCCTTGGGCGTGGCCTCCAGGCGCGCCTGCAGGGCGGTGCCGTCGGCCGGCGGGTCGCGGGCCAGGTCCAGGGCCAGGTCGTTGTCCAGGATCCAGCTGCGGGGATGGTCCTGGGCGCGCGCCTGCTGCTCGCGCCAGCGGAGCAGGCGCAACAGCCGGCGCTGGCCGGCGGTATCGAGGAACTGCGCGGCGCGCAGGCCCAGGTGTGGCCACCGCTCCGGCTCGTCGTGCGCGGCCTGCTCGGCGGTGCGGGCCATGTCCTCCTCCAGCCAGGCCTCGCGGCCCAGCTCGCGCAGGCGGGCGAGGGTGGCCTGGTACAGCGCGTCGAGGTGGCGCACGTCGTCGGCGGCGTACTCCAGCTGGGCGGGGCTCAGCGGGCGCCGCATCCAGTCCGAGCGGGTCTCGCCCTTGGCCAGCGTGGTGCCGGTGACCTGGGCGACCAGGCGCTGGTAGCCCATGCCGGCGCCGAAGCCGGCCAGGGCCGCGGCCACCTGGGTGTCGTACATTGGCCGCGGCACGGTGCCGCAGGCGCAGCGGAAGGTGACCAGGTCCTCGCTGGCGCTGTGCATCACCTTGAGCACGTGGGGGGCGTCCAGCCAGGCGGCGATGGCCTCGGCCATGCCGGGGACGAGGGCGTCGACCAGGAGGACGTCGCCGTCCACGGCCATCTGCACCAGGGCCAGGCGTGGCCAGAAGGTGCGTTCGCGGATGAATTCGGTATCCAAGCCGATGCGGGAGGGCGCCGACTGCAGGCGGCGCAGCAGTTCGGCGGGCTGGTCGATCCAGAGGACTTCTGACACTTAGGGATTCCGGTCTTGCGTGGTCTTGCGCGTATTGGCTGGGATAGCCTAACGGCAAATCCGCCGGCGGGCGGCAGGTTTTCTCCAGGGAGGCGTCTTGCGCGCGAGCGGTCGGGCATTGCTGTGGACGGGGATGCTGCTGGGCGTGGCCGCCTGCGGCGGCCCGCAGCCGCAGGACGCGGACGAGACTGCCGGCCAGGCCCCCGCCACCGCGCAGGCGCAGCCGGAAGCGCCGGACATCGCCCTGCCCAGGGTGACCGTCAGCGGCGACGAAAGCGCCCACGTGGTAGAGGCCTGGACCCCGCCGGCCGTGGAGATCGGCGAGGACGCCGACCGCCGTGCCCTGCGCCGGCAGGCCGAGGCCGCCCTGCGCGAGGGCCGGCTGTACGAGGATGCCGCGGCCGCCGCCCCGATCTACCTGGCCTTGTTGCGTACCGATCCGCAGGACCGGCAGGCCCGCGACGGCCTGCGCCGTACCACCACGGCGGTGCTGGCGACCGCCGACCGCGCCCTGGCCGAGGCCGCCACCGATCCGCAGTCCGGCGCCCTGGAGCGTGCCGTCGCCCTGGCCGCGGTGGCGCGCACCCTGGATGCCGAGGATCGCCGGGTGCGCAGCCTGCAGCAGCGGGTGGAGCGCGCGCGGCGGGTGGCGG
>NZ_ALIP01000148.1:0-9955 GCF_000283075.1 Pseudoxanthomonas sp. GW2 | reverse complement strand
CGGGCTGGAAACCCGCCAGGATCCGGGCCCGCCGGTGGTCGGCAACGCCTACGAGCAGTTCGAGGCCGGTCAGCCGCACTGGCGCCAGGCGATCGAGGACTTCCTCGCCAGCGGCTTCGCCGCCGACTGGTACGGCGAATCCTTCCGGCACGTCTACGGCCAGCAGAAGCGGCGCGAGATGCTGGATTTCAACACCCTGGTCAGCGACGTCGACTATGCCTGGTACCTGCGCACGGTCTGAGCCCATGCGCGCCCGGAGCCGCCGGTGAACGCGCCCTACCCGCCCAGCTGGTACGCCGCCAGCGCCGCACCCCTGCCGGAACAGCCGGCGCTGGAAGGCGTGGTCGAGGCCGATGTGTGCATCCTTGGCGCCGGCTACACCGGCCTGACCGCGGCGCTGGAGCTGGCCGAGGCCGGTTACAAGGTGGTGGTGGTCGACGCGCAGCGGGTCGGCTGGGGCGCCTCCGGGCGCAACGGCGGCCAGGCCATCGTTGGCTACGGCTGCGAGCAGTCCACCCTGGAGCGGTTGCTGGGCCCGGAGGAGGCGCGGCTGCTGTTCGACCTGTCGCGCGAGGCCATGGAGCGCCTGCGCGGGCGCATCGCCCGCCACGGCATCGCCTGCGACTGGCGCGACGGCCACGCCCACGTGCCGATCAAGCCGCGCCAGGAACGCGACCTGCGCGCCGGCCTGGTGGAGATGGCCGAGCGCTACGACTACCCGCTGGAGTGGTGGGACCGCGCCCGCCTGCGCCAGGAGCTGGCCAGCGACCGTTACCTCGGCGCGGTGTACGACCGCGCCTCCGGGCACCTGCACCCGCTGGAGTACTGCCTGGGCCTGGCCCGCGCCGCGCTGGCCGCCGGCGTGCGCATCTACGAGCGCTCGCCGGTGGTGCAGCTGGTGCAGGGCCCGAAGCCGGTGCTGCGCACCGCCCGCGGCGAGGCCCGCGGCGACTTCGCCGTGCTGTGCGGCAACGCCTGGCTGCGGGGCATCGCCCCGCAGCTGGAATCCCGGGTGATGCCGGTGGGCACCTACATCGCCGCCACCGCACCGCTGGGCGAGGACGGCGCGCGCGCCCTGATCCGCAACGACATGGCGGTGGCCGACGTGAACTGGGCGCTGGACTACTTCCGCCTGTCCCGCGACCACCGCCTGCTGTTCGGCGGGCGCGCCAGCTATTCCAGCTATCCGCCGCCGAACCTGCGCGGGGTGATGCGGCGGCGCATCCGCAAGGTGTTCCCGCAGCTGGCCGGGGTGCCGATCGAGTACCTGTGGGGCGGCTACGTGGACATCTCGCTCAACCGCGCCCCGCACTGGGGCCGGCTGGGCAGCAACGTGTACTTCGCCCAGGGCTTCTCCGGCCACGGCGTGGCCACCACCGGCCTGGCCGGGCGGCTGATCGCCGAGGCCATCGCCGGGCAGTCGCGGCGGCTGGACGCATTCGCGAAGATCCCGCACGCGCCCTTCCCCGGCGGCCGCCTGCTGCGCATGCCGCTGCTGGTGGCGGCCATGGCCTGGTACCGGCTGCGCGACGCGCTGTGGTAAGACCCGGGCCCGGGAAAAACGTGACGCACCTCTAAAGTCCGCCCCGGCCTGGCCGCTAAGCACTGGGACGAACCGTGCAATGGCCGGGGCATGCCCGCGATAGCGCCCAATCCGCCTTCGCCTTCGCTTCCACAGCGTGTCCTGCTGGTGGAGAACTCGCGTGCGTTCGTGCAGGCCGTGGCCCAGGCGATCGAACAGCAGCTGGAACTGCCGGTGACGGTGGCCTCGACCCTGGCCGAGGCCCGCGCCGCGCTGGCCGCCCACGACGACTGGTTCCTGGTGCTGACCGGCCTGGTCCTGGCCGATGGCGACCACGAGGCCGTGGTCGACTGCTTCCTCGGCCGCGAGCTGCCCACCGTCGTGGTCAGCGGCGTGTACGACGAGGAGCTGCGCGAGCGCCTGCTGCGCCGGCAGATCATCGACTTCGTGCTCAAGAACACCCCCGGCAGCCTGGACTACATCGTCTGGCTGGTGCAGCGGCTGGAGCGCAACCGCCGCATCTCGGCCCTGGTGGTGGACGACTCGCCCAGCGCCCGCGCCCATGCCGGCCTGCTGCTGGAGCTGTTTGGCTACCGCGTGGTGCAGGCGCCGGACGGCGACCGCGCCCTGGCCGCGGTCGAGGCCGACCAGAGCATCCGCCTGGCGATCGTCGACCAGGAGATGCCGGGCATGCAGGGCATCGAGCTGACCCGCCGCCTGCGCGCGCTGCGCGCACGCGACCGCATGGCGGTGATCGGCGTGTCCGGCCGCGACGACCCCGGCCTGGTCGCGCGCTTCCTCAAGAACGGCGCCAACGACTTCCTGCGCAAGCCGTACTCGCGCGAGGAGTTCTTCTGCCGGGTTTCGCAGAACGTGGACCAGCTGGAGCTCATCGGCAGCCTGCAGGACCTGGCCACCCGCGACTTCCTCACCGGCCTGCCCAACCGCCGCCACTTCCTCGACCACGCCGAGCGCCTGGTGCCGCGCATGCGCGACGTGCGCCAGCCGCTGGCGATGGTCATGCTCGACCTGGACCACTTCAAGCACGTCAACGACACCTGGGGCCACGAGACCGGAGACCGCGCCCTGCGCGCGGTGGCCTCGGCGATCTCCGCCCATGCCCGGCCGCAGGACCACATCGCCCGCTTCGGCGGCGAGGAGTTCTGCATGCTGCTGCCGGGCCTGGAAGGCCAGGCCCTGCACGACCACCTCGAGGACCTGCGGCTGCGGGTGGAGGACCTGCGCCTGCCGGTGGAGCACGGCGAGCTGCGCCTGTCGGTGAGCATCGGCGCCTGCAACGCGCGCATCGGCGACACCCTGCACAGCCTGCTGGCCGAGGCCGACCGCCGCCTGTACCTGGCCAAGGCCGGCGGCCGCAACCGGGTGGTCGACGCCGGCTGAGCCATCCGCGGCGGTTGATCAGGATCAAGGTCCGCCGCGCGCCCCTGCCCCTAGCCTTCGCCGGTCCATTCGGTCGCCTCAGGGGGGAGGCAGCATGGCCCGGACCATTACCTGGCAGGACGAACTCGACACCGGCATCGATGTCATCGACCAGCAGCACCGGCGCATCCTGGCGATGATCAACCAGCTGTCCGAACGCACGCCGCAGCGCGCCGGCGAGGTGCTCGCCGACCTGGTCGACTACGCGCAATCGCACTTCGCCTTCGAGGAAGAACTGATGGAGGCGGCCGGCTACCCGCTCGCCGACGCCCACCGCCGGGTGCACGAGCTGTTCGCGCGCAGGGTGGCGCCGCTACCAGGAGCGCCACCAGGCCGGCGAGGACGTGATCGCCGAGCTGCGCGACATGCTCTCGGTGTGGCTGTTCAACCACATCCGCAACGACGACAAGGCCTACGCCGGGCAGGTGCGGCGCTACCTGGACGAGTTCGCGCGCAGCCAGGCCGGCGGCGGCTGGATCGCCGCGGCGCTCAAGCGCCTGTTCGGCGGGGGCGCTTGATCGCGATCAAGGCCGGCCGCCGGCCGCGCCCATAGCCTGCGCCCACCATCCACAGAGAGTGCATGACCGCATGTCCCTGATGATCTGGCAGGACGACCTCGATACCGGCATCGAGGTGATCGACGATCAGCATCGCCGCATCGTGTCGATGATCAACCAGCTGCACCAGGCGCAGACCGGGGCCTCGTCCCTGGCCGTGGGCGAGGTGCTGGACGAACTGGTGGACTACACCCTCTCCCACTTCGCCTTCGAGGAGGAGCTGATGGAGGAAGCCGGCTACCCGTTCTGCGCCGCGCACAAGCGGGTGCACGAGGTGTTCACCAAGCGGGTGGCCGAGTACCGCATGCGCTTCCAGGCCGGCGAGGACGTGGTCGACGAGCTGAAGGGGATGCTCTCGCGCTGGCTGTTCAACCACATCCGCAACGACGACAAGGCCTACTCCGAGCAGGTGCGCCGGCACCTGAACCGCTTCGCCCGCGAGCACCAGGAAGGCGGCTGGCTGGCGCGGACCATGGGCCGGCTGTTCCACCGCCACGGCCACAGCAGCCACGCCCGCCACTGAGCCGGGCGCGCCGGCGCGCGGGCAGCGCCGGCGCGCTCAGTCCACCGGCTGGCGCGGCACCAGCAGCAGCGCCAGCAGGGTCAGCGCGGCCATGCCGGCCAGGTAGGCGCCGACCGCGCCGATGCCGTGGCTGGCAGCCAGCCGCGTGGCGATGTACGGGGCCGGCGACGCACCCAGGATCCCGGCCAGGTTGAACGCCAGCGAAGCGCCGGTGTAGCGCACCGGGGTCGGGAACATCTCGGCCAGGATGGTGCCGCAGGGACCGTAGGTCAGTCCCATCAGCCCCAGGCCCACGCACAGGAACAGCAACACCTGCCAGGCGCTGCCGGCCTCGAACAGCGGCTTGAACAGCAGGCCGAACAGGATGATGCCGACGGTGGCCAGGATCATCGCCCGGCGGCGGCCGAAGCGGTCGGCGTACACCGCCGACAGCGGGATGGTCGCGGCGAAGCACAGCACGCCGACCATCTGCAGCAGCAGGAACTGCTCGCGGTCGTAGCCCAGGCCGGCCGTGCCCCAGCTCAGCGCGAACACGGTCATCAGGTAGAACAGGACGAAGGTCGCCATCAGGGCCAGGGTGCCCACCACCAGGGTGCCGGGGTGGCGCAGCAGCACCGTGGCCATCGGCAGGCGCTCGCGCTCCTCGCGCTCCAGGGTCTTCCGGAACGCCGGGGTTTCGGTGATGCGCAGCCGTACCCACAGGCCCACCAGCACCAGCGCGGCGCTGGCCAGGAACGGCACGCGCCAGCCCCAGGCCATGAACTGGCCCTCGTCCAGGAAGTGCGCCAGCCCCAGGAACACCCCGGTCGAGCACAGGAAGCCCAGCGGCGCGCCCAGCTGCGGGAACATGCCGTACCAGGCACGCTTGCCCGGTGGCGCGTTCTCGGTGGCCAGCAGCACCGCCCCGCCCCATTCGCCGCCCAGGCCCAGGCCCTGGCCGAAGCGGCACAGCGCCAGCAACGCCGGCGCCAGCACCCCGACCTGGGCATAGGTCGGCAGCAGGCCGATCACCACGGTGGAGATGCCCATGGTCAGCAGCGCCGCCACCAGGGTCGCCTTGCGCCCGATGCGGTCGCCGTAGTGGCCGAACACCGCCGAGCCCAGCGGCCGCGCCAGGAAGGCCAGGGCGAAGGTCGCCAGCGACTGCAGGGTGGCCGCGGTCGGCTCCGAGGCCGGGAAGAACAGCTTCGGGAACACCAGCACCGCGGCGGTGGCGTAGATGTAGAAATCGAAGAACTCGATCGTCGTACCGATGAGGCTTGCGAACAGGATGCGGCGTGGCGAGGCGGGTGCACTCATCGGCAGTCTGCAAGGCATTGGAACGGGCGGCCGATTATGGCCCAGGATCCGGCCGGGCCCGGCAGCCGTTGCGCCGGCAACCGGCCTGCGGCCAGAATCGCGCTTTCCCTGCCGCCGTCGTCCCCCGCCGTGGCGCCGGCAATGCCGCATCTCATCGCAAGGACCGGGGCCGCCCGCGCGGCCGCCCCGTCGCGACCCGTCCCCCGTACGACCTGAAGCAATGGAACCCCACATGAGTGCCAGCAAGCCGCAACGCGCCGGGCGCCCGCCATCCACCGGCCGCCGCATGACCCTGATGCTGATCCTGTTCGTCGTCGTGTTCGGCGGCGTGTTCGGGCTGTGGTTCGCGTCGCAGCGCGCGCTCAACAGCTTCTTCGACAACATGCCGCAGCCGCCGGTGGAGGTCAGCACCTTCGAGGCGCGCGCCGAGACCTGGAGCGACACCGCCGAGGCGGTGGGCACCCTGGTCGCCGACAACGGCACCCAGGTCACCACCGAGGCCGGCGGCGTGGTCCAGCGCATCGCCTTCGAGTCCGGCCAGCGGGTGCGCAAGGGCGACCTGCTGGTGCAGCTGAACACCGCCAACGAGCTGGCCCAGCTCAACGCACTGGAGGCGGCCGCCGAGCTGGCCGCCACCCAGCGCGACCGCTGGCGCGAGCTGGGGGCGCAGAAGCTGGTGTCGCAGGCCGAGGTCGACGAGCGCGTCTCCGACGCCGCCCAGACCCACGCCCAGGCCGAGGCGCAGCGCGCCCTGATCGCGCAGAAGACCATCCGCGCGCCGTTCGACGGGGTGCTGGGCATCCGCCGGATCAACCTGGGCCAGTACCTGAACCCGGGCGACCCGATCGTGGCCCTGCAGGCGCTGGACCCGATCCACGTCGACTTCACCCTGCCCGAGCAGCGCCTGAACCAGGTGGTGGTCGGCAGCAAGGTGCAGGTGAGCGTGGATGCCCTGCCCGAGCAGGCGTTCGAGGCCGAGATCACCGCGGTGGAGCCGGCTGTGGAGACCAACACCCGCAACTTCGGCGTGCGCGCCACCCTGGCCAACCCGGACGGGGTGCTGCGCCCGGGTACCTTCGCCCGGGTGCGCTTCGACCTCGGCCAGCCGCGCCAGGTCGTGGTGGTGCCGCAGACCGCGGTCAGCTTCAACCCGTACGGCAACTCGGTCTACGTGCTGGTCGATGCCCCGGACGAGGTGAAGAACGCCGAGGTCCAGGAAGGCCAGCAGGCACCGCAGCACGTGGTCAGGCAGCGCTTCGTGACCACCGGCCCGACCCGCGGCGACCTGGTCGGCATCACCGACGGCCTCGAGCCCGGCGAGGTGGTGGTCAGCAGCGGCCTGCTGCGCCTGCGCAACGACGCCCCGGTGCTCATCAACAACACGGTGACCCCGCAGGCCGACCCCGACCCGCGTCCCGAGAACCGCTGACCGGCGGCAACGCCGCCGCTCCCGGCCGCCCGCGCGGCGCCCACCACCCCGGCCGCCCCCGCGGCCGGAGGAGGACACGATGAAATTCACCGACATCTTCATAAACAAGCCGGTCCTGGCCCTGGTCGTCAGCCTGTTCATCCTGCTGCTGGGCCTGCGCTCGTTCTCCGAGCTCAACGTGCGCCAGTACCCGGAACTGCAGAACGCGGTGGTCACCGTCAGCACCGCCTACTACGGCGCCGACGCGGACCTGATGCAGGGCTTCATCACCACCCCGCTGGAACGCGAGGTGGCCTCGGCCGAGGGCATCGACTACCTGACCTCGACCAGCGCCGCCGGCATCTCCACCATCCAGGCCTACATCCGCCTGGACCACGACGCCAACGAGGCGCTCACCCAGATCGCGGCCAAGGTCAACAAGCTGCGCAGCCAGCTGCCGGCCGAGTCCGAGGATCCGGTGATCGACCTGCAACAGGGCCAGCAGATCGCGGCGATGTACGTCTCCTTCGCCAGCGACCGGCTCGACAACAACCAGATCACCGACTACCTGGTGCGCGCGGTGGAGCCGCGCATCGCCACCATCCCCGGCGTGCAGCGCGCCGAGATCCTCGGCGCGGGCACCTTCGCCATGCGCGTGTGGCTCAAGCCCGACCGCATGACCGCGCTGCGGGTCACCGCCAGCGACGTGCACCAGGCGCTGCAGGCCAATAACGTGCTCTCCGCGCTGGGCTCGACCAAGGGCCAGATGGTCGCCGTGGACCTGACCGCGCGCACCGACCTGCGCAGCCCGGAGGAGTTCCGCCGGCTGATCGTGCGGGAGGAGAACGGCGCGATCGTGCGCCTGGGCGACGTGGCCGACGTGGAACTGGGCTCGGAGAGCTACGGCACCTCGGTGCAGATCAACGGCGACGCCGCCACCTTCATGGGCATCTTCGTCTCCCCGGACGCCAACTCCCTGGACGTGATCGAGGAAGTGCGCCGGGTGTGGGACGAGGAGATCGTGCCGCAGCTGCCGGAGGGCATCGAGGCGTCCATCCCGTACGACAGCACCGAGGCGATCGAGGACGCGATCAACGAGGTGGTGCGCACGATCATCGAGGCGGTGGTCATCGTGATCGTGGTGATCTTCCTGTTCCTCGGCTCGCTGCGCAGCGTGCTGGTGCCGGCGGTGACCGTGCCGCTGTCGCTGGTCGGCGTGATGTTCCTGATGCTGCTGCTCGGCTACACCATCAACCTGCTGACCCTGCTGGCGATGGTGCTGGCGATCGGCATCGTGGTGGACGACGCGATCATCGTGCTGGAGAACATCCACCGCCACATCGAGGAGGGCATGAGCCCGCACGACGCGGCGATCAAGGGCGCGCGCGAGCTGGCCTGGCCGGTGGTGGCGATGACCACCACCCTGGTGGCGGTGTACCTGCCGATCGGCTTCCAGGGTGGCCTGACCGGCGTGCTGTTCACCGAGTTCGCCTTCACCCTGGCCGGCTCGGTCCTGCTTTCGGGCGTGATCGCCCTGACCCTGTCGCCGATGATGTGCGCGCGCATCCTCAAGCCGCACGCGAACGGCGCCGGCAAGGGCCGCCTGGAGGGCTGGCTGGACGCGCGCTTCGAGAAGCTGCGCAGCGGCTACCAGCGGCGCCTGCACGGCGCGCTGGAGACGCGCAGCGTGATCGCGGTGTTCGGCCTGCTGGTGCTGGTGTCCTGCGGGCTGCTGTACTGGACCGCGCCCAAGGAGCCGGCGCCGCTGGAGGACGAGGGCTTCATCTTCGCCATCGGCAGCGCCGACGCCTACACCACCCTGGACTACGTCGAGCGCTACACCGCGCAGATCAACGCGATGGCCGCGGAGATCCCCGAGGTCAACGACTTCTTCCTGTTCAACGGCGGCTTCGGCGGGGGCGGCGGCGCCAGCAACAGCGCCATGGCCGGCTTCGTGCTCAAGCCATGGAGCGAGCGCGAGCGCTCGACCAACCAGGTGCTGCAGCAGGAGCTGCAGCCGAAGCTGGCCCAGGTCACCGGCCTGAACACCTTCGCCCTGGTCCCGCCCTCGCTGCCCACCGCCGGCGGCGACGGCGGCGGCGAGTTCCTGGTGCTGGGCATCGGCTCGCTGCAGCAGCTCAACGAGCTGTCGGACGCGATCCTGCAGAAGGCGATGGAAAGCCGCCGCTTCATCTTCCTGGACAAGGACCTGAAGATCGACAAGCCACGGGTCGAGGTGCAGATCGACCGCGAGAAGGCGGCCTCGCTGGGCATCGACATGCGCACCCTGGCCGCGGACATGGCCGCCATGCTGTCCGGTGGCTACACCAACCGCTTCGCCATGGAGAACCGCTCGTACCGCGTCATCCCGCAGGTGCGCCGCAGCGACCGCCTCAACGCCGACCAGCTGCGCAACTACTACACCCGCACCCGCGACGGCGAGCTGGTGCCGCTGTCGACCCTGGTCACGCTGAAGGAGACCGCGCAGCCGCAGACGCTCAAGCGCTTCCAGCAGCTCAACGCGGTGGCGATCACCTTCGCCCCGCGCCCGGGCGTGTCCAAGGGCGAGGCGCTGCGGGTGCTGGAGGAGGCGGCGGCCGAGGTGCTGCCGCAGGGCTACAGCGTCGACTACGCCGGCGAGTCGCGCCAGTACAAGCAGGAGGGCGCGACCATGCTGGTCACCCTCGGCTTCGCCCTGGTGGCGATCTTCCTGGTGCTGGCCGCGCAGTTCGAGAGCTTCCGCGACGCGCTGATCATGCTGGTGACCGTGCCGATGGCGATCTCCGGCGCGCTGCTGGTGCTCAACTTCCTGGCCCTGGTGGCCGGCGCGCTGCAGATCGCCGGGATCGAGGCATTCCCGGGCATGAGCATCAACATCTACACCCAGGTTGGCCTGGTCACCCTGGTCGGCGTGATCTCCAAGCACGGCATCCTGATCGTGGAGTTCGCCAACAAGCTGCAGCTGCAAGGCCTGTCCAGGCGCGAGGCGATCGAGCAGGCCGCCGGCATCCGCCTGCGCCCGGTGCTGATGACCACCGCGGCGCTGGTGTTCGCGATGATCCCGCTGCTGCTCGCCAAGGGTCCCGGCGCCGCCGCGCGTTTCTCGCTGGGCATGGTGATCGCCTCGGGCATGACCATCGGCACCGCGTTCACCCTGTTCGTGCTGCCGGCGTTCTACCTGTACCTGGCGCGCGACCACAGCCATG
>NZ_ALIP01000147.1:0-21387 GCF_000283075.1 Pseudoxanthomonas sp. GW2 | reverse complement strand
GCCGGCGGCCGGCCTCCATTCCACAGACCGCCGACCGGCGCTCCCCGTGCCGGTCGCCGAGGAACGTTCCATGCCCATCCCCGAAAGCAACCCGGCCGCCGCGCTGAGCTTCGACGCTGCCGTGAACCGTGCCCTGGCGCGCCGCCGCGCCGACATCCCGCTGCCGCCGCGCCCCGACGCGTCCGAGTGGGACGGCCCGGTGCGCCCGCAGGCAACCGCGGCCGGGCCCGCCCGCGATCCGGCGCCCGCGCCGGCCGAAGCCGAAACCGAAGCCGCCGGCTGAGCCGCGCCCGGCCACGCGCATCCCACCTTCCCCGTTGCGAGGCACCCCCATGCACGCGAACATCGTCGTACTGCCCGGCGACGGCATCGGCCCGGAGATCGTCTCCGCCACCCTGCCGGTGCTGGAGGCGGTCGCCGCCCGCCATGGCCACAGCTTCTCCTTCCAGGAGCACGACATCGGCGGCATCGCCATCGACCGCCACGGCGAACCGCTGCCGGCATCCACCCTGGAGGCGGCGAAGAACGCCGACGCGGTCCTGCTCGGCGCGGTCGGCGGCCCGAAGTGGTCCGATCCCAACGCCAAGGTGCGGCCGGAGCAGGGCCTGCTGGCGATCCGCAAGGGCCTGGGCCTGTTCGCCAACCTGCGCCCGGTGCGCCCGCACGCGGCGGCGCTGGGCGCCTCGCCGATCAAGTCCGAACTGCTGGAAGGCGTGGACATCGTGGTGGTGCGCGAGCTGACCGGCGGCATCTACTTCGGCGACAAGACCCGCAGCGCCACCGACGCCAGCGACCTGTGCCGCTACACCGTGGCCGAGATCGAGCGCGTGGTGCGCAGCGCCGCGGCGCTGGCGCGCAGCCGCCGCGGCCACCTCACCTCGGTGGACAAGGCCAACGTGCTGGAGACCTCGCGCCTGTGGCGCGACGTGGCCGCGCGCGTGGTGCGGGAGGAGTTCCCGGACGTGACCCTGGAGCACCAGCTGGTCGACTCCATGGCCATGCACCTGCTGTCGCGGCCGCGCGCCTACGACGTGATCGTCACCGAGAACATGTTCGGCGACATCCTCACCGACGAGGCCTCGATGCTGGCCGGCTCGCTGGGCCTGCTGGCTTCGGCGTCGCTGGGCGACGGGAAGGTCGGGATCTATGAACCGATCCACGGCTCGGCGCCGGACATCGCGGGCAAGGGCATCGCCAACCCCTACGCCACCATCCTCAGCGCGGCCATGCTGCTGCGCCACTCGCTGGGCCTGGAGGCCGAGGCCGCCGCGGTGGAGGCGGCGGTGTCGTCCGCGCTGGACGACCGCGTGTTCACCGCGGACCTCGCGCCGGCGGGCCAGGCCGTCGACACCACCCGGGCCGCGCAGGCCGTGATCGAGCGCCTGCGCTGAGCAGCCGCCCCAGGCAAAGGAGACAAGCCATGCCAGGTTCCAGGGAAGAGTTCCTCGAGCGGGTAAAGCGCCGCGATCCGGGCCAGCCGGAGTTCCTGCAGGCGGTCAAGGAAGTCACCGCCAGCCTGTGGCCGTTCCTCGAGCGCAACCCGCAGTACGCGCGCGACGGCCTGCTGGAACGGCTGGTCGAGCCGGAGCGGGTGATCCAGTTCCGCGTGTCCTGGGTCGACGACCGGGGCCAGGTGCAGGTCAACCGTGCCTGGCGCGTGCAGCACAGTTCGGCGATCGGCCCGTACAAGGGCGGCATGCGCTTCCATCCCACGGTGAACCTGTCGATCCTGAAGTTCCTGGCCTTCGAGCAGACCTTCAAGAACGCGCTCACCACCCTGCCCATGGGCGGCGGCAAGGGCGGCTCGGACTTCGACCCCAAGGGCAAGAGCGACGGCGAGGTGATGCGCTTCTGCCAGGCGCTGATGCTGGAGCTCTACCGGCACCTGGGCCCGGACACCGACGTGCCGGCCGGCGACATCGGCGTTGGCGCGCGCGAGGTCGGCTACATGGCCGGCATGATGAAGAAGCTGTCCAACCAGGCCGGCTGCGTGTTCACCGGCAAGGGCCTGGCCTACGGCGGCAGCCTGATGCGCCCGGAGGCCACCGGCTACGGCACCGTCTACTTCGTCGAGCAGATGCTGCACCACGCCCACCGCGAGACCCAGGGCGCGCGGGTGCTGGTCTCCGGCTCGGGCAACGTCGCCCAGTACGCGGCGGTGAAGGCCACCGACCTGGGCGGCAAGGTGCTGACCTTCAGCGATTCCGGCGGCACGCTCTACGCGCGCGACGGCTTCGACATGGAGGCGATCGAGGCGGTGATGGAACTGAAGAACGTGCGCCGTGGCCGCCTGGCGGAACTGGACGGGGACCGGCGCTTCGAATACCTGCCCGGCAAGCGCCCCTGGCACATCCCGGCCGAGATCGCCCTGCCCTGCGCCACCCACAACGAGCTGGACGGCGAGGACGCGCGCACCCTGGTGAAGAACGGCGTCATCTGCGTGGCCGAGGGCGCGAACATGCCCTCGACCCTGGAGGCGGTGGACGTGTTCCTGGAGTCCGGCACCCTGTACGCGCCGGGCAAGGCCTCAAACGCCGGCGGCGTGGCCACCTCGGGCCTGGAGATGAGCCAGAACGCGCTGCGCCTGTCCTGGCACCACGCCGAGGTGGACGAGCGCCTGCACGCGATCATGAAGGACATCCACGGCAACTGCGTGCGCCACGGCAAGCGCAAGGACGGCACGGTCAACTACGTGGACGGCGCCAACATCAGCGGCTTCGTGAAGGTGGCCGACGCGATGCTGGCGCAGGGCGTGTACTGAGGCGCCCGCGGCGCGGGCGCCGCCCCGCCGCGGAAGGTCTGCACGCCGCATCGCGCCAGCGCGGCGCGGCGTGGCGGCCACCAGGGCCCATGCCTGGCGCCGCCCTTGCCGGCTTCCGTCGGCGTTTCCGCCGCTTCGTCGCATCGCCCCTGCTGCGCGCGCGGGGCGCGTGCCAGGCTCCCGGCACCCTTGCCGCCGGAGACCTGCCATGCGCCTGCCCTTGCTCGCCACGCTCCTGCTCCTCCTGCTTCCCGCCACCGTGCCGGCGAAGCCGCCGGCCTGGCGGCTGGAACCCGCCGCGGACCACGGCATCGATCCGGCCGCGCTGGCCGGGATGGAACGTGCCATCGCGGCCGGCGAGTTCGGCCAGGTCACCAGCGTGCTGGTCGCCCGCGACGGCGTGCTGGTCTACGAGCGCTATTTCGACGAGGGTGGCGCGGAGGCGCGCCGCGACACGCGCTCGGCGACCAAGACCGTCGCCGGCATGTTGGCCGGCATCGCCCAGGCCGAGGGCCGGATGCGGGCCGACGCGCCGGTGCTGCCGCTGCTGCGGCGCCCGCCTCCGGCCAATCCGGATCCACGCAAGGACGCGATCACCGCGGTCGACCTGATGACCATGTCCTCGCTGCTGGAGTGCGACGACTGGAACCAGTGGTCGCGCGGCAACGAGGAACGCATGTACCTGGTCGAGGACTGGGTCGGGTTCTACCTGGACCTGCCGATCCAGGGCTTCCCGGCGTGGATGGAGCGGCCGGAAGACTCGCCATACGGACGCAGCTTCCGCTACTGCACCGCCGGCGTGACCACGCTCGGCGCCGCGATCCAGGCCGCCGTCGGCCGCCCCCTGCAGGACTATGCCCGCGCCAGGCTGTTCGACCCGCTGGGCATCGAGGCGCCGGCCTGGCAGTTCTCGCCGCTGGGCCTGGCCCAGGCCGGCGGCGGCCTTGCCCTGCGCAGCCGCGACCTGCTCGCGCTGGGCGAGCTGTACCGCCGCGGCGGCGAATGGAACGGCCGCCAGCTGGTGCCGGCGGCATGGGTGGCCGAATCCACCCGGCCGCATGCGCGCATCGAGGACGGCATCGACTACGGCTACCTGTGGTGGCTGCACCACGACACCAGCGAGGGCCGCACGTTCGATTCGTTCGCGATGAACGGCACCGGCGGCAACACGGTGCGGGTGTTCCCCGCGCAGCGCCTGGTCGTGGTCGTCACCACGACCAACTACGGCAAGCCCGACGCGCCGCGACTGACCTTCCGCCTGCTGACCGGCAAGCTGCTGCCGGCGGTCAGGTGACCGCCCACGGCCGCGGGAGCGCGGCGCGGGCAAGCCGCGCCGCATCCTGGATCAGGCGGCGCCGAACAGCCAGGGCTGGACGGCGCGGTGGCGTGCCTCGAAGGCGGCGATCGCGTCCTTCTCCTGCAGGGTCAGGCCGATGTCGTCCAGGCCGTTGAGCAGGCAGTGCTTGCGGAAGGCGTCCACCTCGAAGCGGTGCTGCACGCCATCGGGGCGGGTGACCGTCTGCGCCGCCAGGTCCACGGTCAGGGTGTAGCCCTCGCTGGTTTCGCACTGGCGGAACAGCTCGTCGACCTCGGCGTCGGACAGCACGATCGGCAGCAGGCCGTTCTTGAAGCTGTTGTTGTAGAAGATGTCGGCGAAGCTGGGCGCGATGATCGCGCGGAAGCCATACTCGTCCAGCGCCCACGGCGCGTGCTCGCGCGAGGAGCCGCAGCCGAAGTTCTCGCGCGCCAGCAGCACGCTGGCGCCCTGGTAGCGCGGGAAGTTGAGCACGAAGTCCGGGTTGATCGGCCGCGTGCTGCAGTCCTGCCCCGGCTGGCCCACGTCCAGGTAGCGCCACTCGTCGAACAGGTTCGGGCCGAAGCCGGTGCGCTTGATCGACTTGAGGAACTGCTTGGGGATGATCTGGTCGGTGTCGACGTTGGCGCGGTCCAGCGGGGCGACCAGGCCGGTGTGGGTGGTGAAGGCTTTCATTGGCGGTTTCCTCAGGCCTGGACCAGTTCGCGCACATCGACGAAGTGGCCGGCCACCGCGGCGGCGGCGGCCATCGCCGGGCTCACCAGGTGGGTGCGGCCACCGGCGCCCTGGCGGCCCTCGAAGTTGCGGTTGGAGGTGGAGGCGCAGTGCTCGCCGGCGCCCAGCCTGTCGGGATTCATCGCCAGGCACATCGAGCAGCCCGGCTCGCGCCACTCGAAGCCGGCCTCGATGAACACCTTGTCCAGGCCCTCGGCCTCGGCCTGGGCCTTGACCAGGCCCGAGCCCGGCACCACCAGCGCCTGCTTGATCGTCGGCGCCACCTTGCGCCCGCGCGCCACCGCGGCGGCCGCGCGCAGGTCCTCGATCCGCGAGTTGGTGCACGAACCGATGAACACGCGGTCCAGCCGGATCGAGGTGATCGGCTGGTTGGGTTGCAGGCCCATGTACTTCAGGGCGCGCACGATCGAATCGCGCTTCACCGGATCGGGTTCGCGTTCCGGATCCGGCACCGTCGCGTCCACCGGCACCACCATCTCCGGCGAGGTGCCCCAGCTGACCTGCGGCTTGATGTCCTCGGCGCGCAGCTCGACCACGGTGTCGAAGTGCGCGTCCGGATCGGAGACCAGGGTGCGCCACAGCGCCACGGCCGCGTCCCACTGCCCGCCCCTGGGCGCGAACGGGCGGCCCTTCACGTATTCGATGGTCTTCTCGTCCACCGCCACCATGCCCACCCGCGCGCCGGCCTCGATGGCCATGTTGCAGATGGTCATGCGGCCTTCCATCGACAGTTCGCGGATCGCGCTGCCGGCGAACTCCAGGGCGTGGCCGTTGCCGCCGGCGGTGCCGATCCGGCCGATCACCGCCAGCACGATGTCCTTGGCGGTCACGCCCGGGCCCAGCTTGCCTTCGACCCGGACCTGCATGTTCTTCATCTTCTTGGCCACCAGGCACTGGGTGGCCAGCACGTGCTCGACCTCGGAGGTGCCGATGCCGTGCGCCAGCGCTCCAAAAGCACCATGCGTGGAGGTGTGCGAGTCGCCGCAGACCACGGTCATGCCCGGCAGGGTCGCGCCCTGCTCCGGGCCGACCACGTGGACGATGCCCTGGCGGGCATCGTCCATGCGGAACTCGAGGATGCCGAAATCGGCGCAGTTCTCGTCCAGGGTCTGCACCTGCAGCCGCGACACCGGGTCGGCGATGGCCTGCAGGCCACCGGCGCGCTCGGCGCGGGTGGTGGGCACGTTGTGGTCGGGCGTGGCGATGTTGGCGTCCACCCGCCACGGCTTGCGGCCGGCGAGGCGGAGCCCCTCGAACGCCTGCGGCGAGGTCACCTCGTGCAGGATGTGGCGGTCGATGTAGATCAGCGAGGAGCCGTCGTCGCGGCGGCTTACCTCGTGCATTTCCCACAGCTTGTCGTAAAGGGTCTTGCCGGCCATTCCCTCTGTTCCTCTGGCGGTGGCGGGCGCGCGGCCCGCCGGGCTTGGGGAAATCCTGCCGCCTTGCCATCGATAACTCAAATGCATATTTTTCATCCGGTAGATTCCTGCCAGGAATCAATCCGGAGCCGCGATGGACTGGGGCAGCCTGTCGGCATTCGTCGCCGTCGCCGAGCGCGGCGGCTTTTCCGCCGCCGCCGAGCAGCTGCACCTGACCCAGCCGGCGGTGAGCAAGCGCATCGCCCAGCTGGAGCAGGACCTGGAGGTGCGCCTGTTCGACCGCCTCGGCCGCCAGGTGGTGCTGACCGAGGCCGGGCGCCTGCTGCTGCCGCGGGCGCGGCAGATGCTGGCCGAGGCCGATGCGGCGCGGCGCGCGTTGCAGGACCTGGGCCAGGACATCGGCGGCCGCCTGAGCCTGGCCACCAGCCACCACGTCGGCCTGCACCGGCTGCCGGCCCTGCTGCGCCGCTTTACCGCGCTGCACCCGCGGGTGGCGCTGGACATCCGCTTCATGGATTCGGAGCAGGCCTATGCCCAGGTGCTGGGCGGCGACGTGGAGCTGGCGGTGACCACGCTGGGGCCGACCGAGGCACCGCTGCTGGCCACGCCGGTATGGGACGACCCGCTGCGCTTCGTGGTGGCGCCGGACCATCCGCTGGCGCGGATGGCGAAGGTGGGCCTGGCCGACATCGCCGCGCATCCGGCGGTCCTGCCGGATCCGGGCACCTTCACCCACCGCATCGTCGCCCAGGCCTTTGCCCGCCGCGGCCTGTCGCTGCAGCTGCGCCTGACCACCAATTACATGGAGACCATCAAGATGCTGGTCTCGGTGGGCCTGGCCTGGGGCGCGCTGCCGCTGACCATGCTCGACGCCCAGGTGCAGGTGCTGCCGGTCCAGGGCGTGCAGCTGTCACGGCAACTCGGGTATGTCGTGCATGGCGGCCGCACGCTGTCGCGGGCGGCGCAGGCGTTCATCGCGCTGCTGCGTGGGGATTCGTGATTGGTGATTGGTGATTGGTGATTGGCCGGGACGATGGCGCTGGCCGAGGGGTAAGCGAAGCGCACCCGGGTTCCCCTCTTCCGAGGGGAGTGGGGCTTCGTGCGGGTGTGCCCGGGGCGTAGCCGAAGCAGCGGCATTGCTCCGGCTACACCGTCCCGCCGTCAGGCTGTTGCCTCTTCCGGCCTGACCCGGAACCAGGCCGCGTACAGCGCCGGCAGGAACAGCAGGGTCAGGGCGGTGGCCACGATCAGGCCGCCCATGATCGCCACCGCCATCGAGCCGTAGAACGCGCTGCGCGACAGCGGGATCATCGCCAGCACCGCGGTCAGCGCGGTCAGCACGATCGGGCGGAAGCGGCGCACGGTGGCGTCGACGATGGCGTGCCAGCGGTCGTGGCCGGCGGCGATGTCCTGCTCGATCTGGTCGACCAGGATCACCGAGTTGCGCATCACCATGCCGGCCAGCGCGATCGTGCCCAGCAGTGCCACGAAGCCGAACGGCATGCGGAAGACCAGCAGGAACCAGCTCGCGCCGATCAGGCCCAGCGGCGCGGTCACCAGCACCATCAATGTGCGGGAGAAGCTGCGCAGCTGGACCATCAGCAGGGTCGTGACCACGAACAGGAACAGCGGCATGCCGGCCTTGATCGAGTTCTGCCCGCGCGCCGAATCCTCCACCGAGCCGCCGACCTGCAGCAGGTAGCCCGGCGGCATCGCCTCGCGGATCCCGTCCAGGGTCGGGTCGATCTGCGCGGTGACCGCCGCCGGCAGCAGTTCGTCGCCGATGTCGGCGCGCACGGTGATGGTCGGCAGCCGGTCGCGGTGCCAGATGATCCCTTCCTCGAAGGTCTGCCGGATGCGTGCCACCTGCGACAGCGCCACGCTGCCGCCGTCGCCGGTGGGGATGGCCAGGCTGCCCAGCAGTTCCAGCTGCTCGCGGTCGCCGGCGCCGCCGCGCAGCATGATCCCGACCAGCTCGTTGCCCTCGCAGAAGGTGCTGGCGGTGTAGCCGGACAGCTGCGCGCTGAGGAACTGCGCCAGCTGGGCGCTGTTGACGCCCAGCGCGCGGGCGCGGTCCTGGTCGATCTCCAGGCGCACCACCTTGCTCGGCTCGTCCCAGTCCAGGTTGACGTTGGTGGTGTGCGGGTTGGCGCGCACCTTCTCCGCGACCTTGCGCGCGATCGCGCGCACCTGGTCGATGTGCTCGCCGGAAACGCGGAACTGCACCGGGTAGCCCACCGGCGGGCCGTTCTCCAGCCGGGTCACGCGCATCTGCAGCTCCGGGAACTGCGGCGCCACCTCGCGCAGCAGCCAGTTGCGCAGTTCCTCGCGCGCCTGGATGTCGCGTGCCAGGACCACGAACTGGCTGAAGTTGGTCGCCGCCAGCTGCTGATCCAGCGGCAGGTAGAAGCGCGGCGAGCCGGTGCCGACGTAGGCCACGTAGTTGCGCACGTCCTCGCGCTGCTGCAGCAGCGCCTCCAGTTTCTTCGCCTGCGCCTCGGTGGCGCGCAGCGACGCGCCCTCGGCCAGTTCCAGGTCCACCATCAGCTCCGGCCGGGTCGAGTCCGGGAAGAACTGCTGCGGCACGAAGCGGAACATCGCCAGCGACAGCACGAACAGGCCGACGGTGGCGCCGATCACCCACCAGCGCCGGCGCAGGCAGGCATCGAGCAGGCGGCGGAAGCGCTGGTAGAACGGGCGCTGGTACGGGTCGTGGTGGTGGCCGTCGAGCGGCGCCGGGGCCAGCAGCGCCGCGTACTGAGGCCAGCGGTCGGCCAGCCGCTCGCGGAAGGCACGCCGGCGCGCGGCCAGGCTGCCCGGCTTCGGCGGCCGGGGATGCGCCAGGTCCGGCAGCATCTTGTCGCCCAGGTAGGGGATGAACAGGACCGCGGCGATCCACGACACCAGCAGGGCGATGGTCACCACCTGGAACAGCGAGCGGGTGTACTCGCCGGTGCTGGAGGCGGCGGTGGCGATCGGCAGGAAGCCGGCCGCGGTGATCAGGGTGCCGGTGAGCATCGGGAACGCGGTCGATTCCCAGGCGAAGCTGGCCGCGCGCAGGCGGTCGAAGCCCTGCTCCATCTTGATGGCCATCATCTCCACCGCGATGATCGCGTCGTCCACCAGCAGGCCCAGCGCCAGCACCAGCGCGCCCAGCGAGATCTTGTGCAGGCCGATGCCGAAGTAGTTCATCACCGCGAAGGTCATCGCCAGCACCAGCGGGATCGAGACCGCCACCACCAGGCCGGTGCGGAATCCCAGCGAGAAGAAGCTGACCAGCAGCACGATGGTCACCGCCTCGGCCAGCACGCGCACGAACTCGCCCACCGAGTCGCGCACCGCCTCCGGCTGGTCGGAGACCTTGCGCAGCTGCATGCCCGCCGGCAGCTGCTCCTGCAGCCGCGCGAACTCGGCCTCCAGCGCCTCGCCCAGGCGCAGGATGTGGCCGCCGTCGCGCATGGCCACGGCAATGCCGATCGCGTCCTGGCCCATGAAGCGCATGCGCGGCGCGGCCGGATCGGCGAAACCGCGGGTCACCGTGGCCACGTCCTGCAGGCGGATGGTGCGGCCGTTGGCGCGGATCGGGAACGCGCGGATCTCCTCCAGGGTGCGGAACGGGCCGTCCACCCGCAGCTGCACGCGCTCGGAGGCGGTCTCGTAGAACCCGGCCGGCACCACCGCGTTCTGTCCTTCCAGCGCCTGCTGCACCGCCTGCAGCGGGATGCCCAGGGTGGCCAGGCGCGCGTTGTCGATCTCGATCCAGACCTTCTCGTCCTGCAGGCCGATCAGCTCGACCTTGCCCACGTCCGCCACCCGCTGCAGTTCCAGCTGGATGCGGTCGGCGTAGTCCTTGAGGATGGCGTAGTCGAAGCCCTCGCCGGTGAGGGCGTAGATGTTGCCGAAGGTGTCGCCGAACTCGTCGTTGAAGAACGGCCCGACCACCCCGTCCGGGAGCGTGGCGCGGATGTCGCCGACCTTCTTGCGTACCTGGTAGAACAGCTCGGGGATGTCCTTCGAGCGCATCGAGTCGCGGGCCATGAAGATCACCTGCGACTCGCCCGGGCGCGAGTACGAGCGCACGAACTCGTACTTGCCGGTGTTCATCACCGCCTTCTCGATCCGCTCGGTGACCTGCAGCGAGACCTCCTCGGCGGTGGCGCCCGGCCACAGCGTGCGCACCACCATGGCCTTGAAGGTGAACGGTGGGTCCTCGCTCTGGCCCAGGCGCAGGTAGGACCAGGTGCCGATCACCGCCAGGGCGATCATCGCGTACAGCACCAGGCCGCGGTTGTGCAGCGCCCACTCGGAAAGGTTGAAGCGGCGCATGGCTCAGTCCGCCTTCGGCCGCACGGCGGCGGCCACCGGCCGGTTGCCGCGGTCCACCGCGAGCACCGCCTCGCCCTCGCGCAGCAGGTGGCCGCCGGCGGCGACCACCCAGTCGTCGGCGCGCAGCTCGCCGCGGACCTCCACCGTCTCGGTGCCCAGCGGCCCGTGCTCGACCGGCACGCTGGCGACCTTGCCCTCGCGCACCACCCACACCGCCGGCTTGCCGTCGGCGCCCTGCTGCAGCGCCGCCAGCGGCACCCGCAGGCCGGCGCCGGCCGCGCCGTGGCCGAGGAACACGCGCGCGCTCTGGCCCAGCACCACGTCGCCGGCCACCGCATCGTCCAGGGCCACGCGCACGGCGTAACTGCGGGTCAGCGGATCGGCCGCCGGGGCCAGTTCGCGGATCCGCGCCGGCAGGCGCTGGCCGGGGCGGCTCCACAGCTCGACCTCGGCCGGATCGCCGACCTTGAACTGGCCGATGCGGTCCTCCGGCAGGTCGATCGCCACCTCGCGGCCACCGTCGGCGGCCAGGGTGAACACGGTCTGCCCGGCCGCCACCACCTGGCCGACCTCGGCCTGGCGGCTGGCGATCACCCCGGCGTGCGGCGCGCGCAGGGTGGCATAGGCGGCCTGGTTGCGGGTCACCTCCCACTGCGCGCGGGCGGCATCGACCTGCCCGGCCGCGGCCTTGTACGCCGCCTCCTGGGCCTCGTAGGCCGAGCGGCTCACCAGCTGCTGCTCGACCAGCTTCGCGTAGCGGTCCAGGTCGCCCTTCGCCCGCGCCAGCTCGGCCTCGGCCGCCGCCAGCTGCGCCCGCGCGGCCTGCGCCTGCAGCGCCTGGTCGCCCGGATCCAGCTCGGCCAGCACCTGGCCTTCGGCCACCCGCGCACCGGCGTCCACCCGCCGCGCCACCAGCTCGCCACCGATGCGGAACGCCAGCGGGCTTTCCTCGCGCGCCCGCACCTCGCCGGGGAAGGCCAGCCCCGCGGCTTCGCCGGCCGCCTGTGGCTGCACCACCCAGACCGGGCGCGCCTTCTCCGGCGCCTCCGCGCCATTGCCGCACCCCGCGAGGGCGACCACCACGAGGGCTGCCGCTACGCCACGCCTGACCCGTCCCTGCATCGCCACGACTCCGTCCCGTAGGTGGAAAATAGTGAACCGGCCGGTATGGTATAAATAGAAAACCAACTAGTCTAGTATTGCCTGCATGACCCGCCCGACCACGCCCGCCAGCGCCGCCGCGCCCGCCCGCAATCCGGGCCCCGGCCGCCCCAAGGACCTGGCCAAGCGCGCCGCGATCCTGGAAGCGGCCAAGCGCATGTTCCTCGAACAGGGCTACCAGGGCGTGAGCATGGACCAGATCGCCGCCGCCGCCGGCGTGTCCAAGCTGACCGTCTACAGCCACTTCGGCGACAAGGAGACCCTGTTCTCCGAGGCGATCGCCGCCAAGTGCCGCGAGGTGCTGCCGGACGAGCTGTTCGTGAACCCGCCCGAGGGCCCGCTGCGCGAGCAGCTGCTGGCCATCGGCCACGCCTTCTTCGCCCTGATCAGCAGCGAGGAGGCGCTCCGCATCCACCGCATGATGACCGCCGGCGCCGGCGAGGACGCCCTGCGCCACCTGTTCTGGAACGCCGGCCCGCGGCGGGTGCAGGATGCCTTCGCCCAGTTCCTGCAGGCCCGGGTGGACGAGGGCCTGCTGCGGATCGGGGACGTGCCGCTGGCCGCCTCGCAGTTCTTCTGCCTGCTCAAGGGCGAGCTGTACTCGAAGATGGCCTGCGGCCTGTGCGGCACGCCCGCGCCGGCCGACCTGCAGCGGCACCTGCGGGCCACGGTGGATTTCTTCCTGCGCGCCTATGCGGCCTGAACCGCGTCCCGCAGGGCCGGTGGTCGCGGTGACTTCCGGCACTGAACGCCGCCGCCCGGGCGCGGCGATCCTTCCAGCGCCGGCACGGGCCGCCGCGGTAGTAGAATGCCCGGCCTCCCGCGCCTTGTGATAGCAGCCATGACGATCGATTACGCCCTTGCCCGCGAACTGATGGTGGAACAGCAGGTCCGCCCCTGGGAGGTCCTGGACGCCGCCGTGCTCGAGGTGATCGGCCGCCTGCCGCGCGAGGCGTTCGTGCCGGAGGCGCAGCGCGCGCTGGCCTACGCCGACATCGAGCTGCCGCTGGGCCACGGCGTGCGCATGATGAAGCCGGTGGTCGAGGGCCGCATGCTCCAGGCCCTGGCCCTGCAGCCGGGCGACAGCGTGCTGGAAGTGGGCACCGGCAGCGGCTACGTCACCGCCTGCCTGGGCGAGCTGGCGCGCGAGGTGGTGAGCATCGAGATCCAGCCGGAACTGGCCGCCGCCGCGCGCAGGCACCTGGACGCTGCCCGCTTGGGCACCAACGTCCGCATCGAGACCGCCGACGCCCTGCAGTACGCGCCGACCCGCCAGTTCGACGCGGTCTGCGTGACCGCCGCGGTGGACACGGTCCCGACCCGGTTCCTGGAGTGGCTGCGCCCGGGCGGCCGCCTGTTCGTGGTCCGTGGCCGCGCGCCGGTGATGGAAGCCGTGCTGCTGCGCCACACCGGCGATGTCAACGCGCCGGCCGTTGAATCGTTGTTCGAGACCGAGCTCGAGTACCTGCGCGGCGCCGAGCCGGCCCCGCAGTTCAGTTTCTGACCGCAATGCCCCGCGGGGCAGCGGTCGGATCCCGATATCCCCACGACGGCCCGGGCATGGACCCGGGCCCAACATGAAGATAAGGAAGCCGCTGATGATCCGCCGTTCCCTCGCCCTGGCCCTGGCGGCCGCACTGGCCCCCGTCACCGCCAGCGCCGCCGACCTGCTGCAGACCTACGAAATGGCCCGCAACGGCGACCCGACGCTGGCGATCGCCGAATCGAACACCCTCATCACCAAGGAAGGCCGGGTCCAGGCGCGCGCGGCGCTGCTGCCGCAGGTCAACGGCTCCGCCAGCCTCACCCGCTCGCGTACCGAGCGCGATGGCCGTCCCGGCACCATCGAAAGGACCTCCCGCAGCTACGGCCTGCGCGCGTCGCAGACGCTGTTCAACTGGGGCGACTTCTCCACCCTGCGCGCCGAGCGCACGCTCAGCGCCGCCGCCGACCAGGACCTGGCCGCCGCCGGCGACGACCTGATGGTGCGCACCGCCGCCGCCTACTTCGACGTGCTGGTGGCGATCGAGTCCCTGGCCGCCGCCGAGACCAACGAGGCCGCCGCCAAGCGCCAGTTCGACTACGCCGACAAGCGCCTGGAAGTGGGCCTGGCCCCGATCACCGACGTGCACGAGGCCCGCGCCCAGTACGACGAGGCCCGCGCCAACACCATCCTCGCCCGCAACGCCCTGCAGGACGCCTACCAGGCGCTGGCCGAGCTGACCGGGCAGCCGGTGCGCGACCTGCGCGCCCTGCCGGCCGACTTCCGTCCGGAGCTGCCGAGCCTGCGCAGCGACGCCGACGCCTGGGTGGCCGCCGCAATCGAGCGCAATCCCAGCCTGCGCTCGGCCGAGCTGCGTGCCCAGGCCGCGGACCAGAGCGTGGAAACCGCCCGTGCCGGCCACTACCCCACCCTGGCGCTCAACGCCGACTGGGGCAAGGACGCGGCCTGGGGCGACATCGACAACCTCACCGGCGCTGGCAACGGCGAAAGCACCGGCAGCAGCATCGGCATCACCCTGACCGTGCCGATCTTCTCCGGCGGCGCGACCCAGTCGCGCGTGCGCCAGGCGATCGCCCAGCGCGACATCGCCCAGGACCAGTACGAGCAGCAGCGCCGCGCCCTGGACCGCAACACCCGCAACCTGTACCAGGCCCTGGTCGCCGGCGTGAGCGAGGTCGAGGCCCGCCGCCTGGCCGTGGTCTCGGCGCAGAGTGCCTACGAGGCCTCGCAGGTCGGCCTGGAAGTCGGCACCCGCACCGTGCTGGACGTGGTCCAGAACCAGCGCACCCTGTTCCAGGCCCAGGTCGAGTACGCCCGCGCCAAGTACAACTTCCTGCTCAACCGCCTGCTGCTGTCGCAGGCCACCGGCGAGCTGGACGTGGACGCGCTGCGCCAGGTCAATGCCCTGCTGACCGTCGACGCCGAGGCCCAGCTGCAGGATCCGTCGGTCCTGCGCCAGTAAGCCGCGGCACCGGCACCGGAATGGAGAAGGCCGCCCACGGGGCGGCCTTCTTCGTTTCCGGCTTCCGCTCAGTCCTCGACCGGATCCGGCGCCGGCAGGTCCGGCGCGATCAGCTCCAGGGTGTTGCGCAGCGCCCCGCGGCCCTGGTCGACCAGGGCGCGGCCGGCCTCGACCATGGCCTGGCGCAGCGGGGCGTCGCCCAGCAGCGCCTCCAGCGCGTCGCCGACCTCCTGCAGGTCGCGGCCCACGCGCAGCGCCCCGGCCTCGTCCAGGCGCCGCGAGATCTCGGCGAAATTGTGCAGGTGCGGGCCGGTGACCACCGCCGTGCCCACCGCCGCCGGCTCCAGCAGGTTGTGCCCGCCGACCGGCTGCAGGCTGCCGCCGACGAAGGCCACGTCGGCGCAGGCGTAGAACGCCATCAGCTCGCCCAGGGTATCGACCACGAACACGTCGTCCCCGGCCGCCGGCCAGCCGCCGGCGCTGCGCGTGCCCACCTGCCAGCCCGCCGCCTCGGCCGCGGCGCGTACCCGCCCGAAGCGCTCCGGGTGGCGCGGCGCCCACAGCAGCAGCAGTTCCGGCCAGCGCGCGCGCAGGCGCCGGTGCAGGGCCAGCACGTCCTCCTCCTCGCCCTCGTGGGTGCTGGCCGCGATCCACACCGGGCGCTTGCGGCCGAGCGCGTCCTCGAACGCCGCGCGCAACGCCTCCAGGCCGTCGGGCACCTCCACGTCGTACTTGAGGTTGCCCAGCACCCGCACCTGGTCGGGACGCGCGCCCAGCATCTGGAAGCGGCGCGCATCGGCGTCGGACTGCGCGGCCACGCAGCGCACCGTGCGCAGGGCGCGGCCCAGCAGCGGCCGCAGCAGGCGGTAGCCGCGCAGGGAACGGGCCGACAGGCGCGCGTTGAGCACGTACACCGGGATGCCGTGGTCGCGGCAGCCGAACAGCATGTTCGGCCACAGCTCGGTTTCCATGATCAGTGCCAGGGTCGGGCGGAAGTGCTGCAGGAAGCGGTCCACGCTGCCGGGCAGGTCGTAGGGCAGGTACACGTGGTCCACCCGCCCGCCCCACAGCGCGCGCACCCGCTGCGAGCCGGTGGGCGTGATCGTGGTGACCACCCAGCGGGTGCCCTTGCCCTGGCGCAGCAGGGCGTTGACCAGCGGCGCGGCGGCGTTGACCTCGCCCACCGACACCGCGTGCAGCCACACGCACGGGCGGCCCTGCTCGGTGCTGTAGGCGCCGTAGCGCTCGTCCCAGCGGCGGAAGTACTCGCGCACGCGGAAGCCGCGCGAGATCAGGTGGTACAGGGTGAAGGGCGACAGCAGGTACAGCGCCAGCGAGTAGAGCCAGCGCACCAGGCGTTCGCCCGGTTCCTTGGGCGGAAACGGAGTCGGCATCGGCGCAGGATAGCCGAGCCGGCGACGGCCGGTTGCCGGCCAAGGCTTAGAATCTGCGCATGAGCGCCGCAGACACGCCCCCTCCCCGCCCTTCCTTCGCCCCGCGCAACTGGCCGATGTGGCTGGCCCTGGGGATCATGGTCGCCGCCGCGCGCCTGCCCTGGCTGTGGCAGCGCGCGATCGGCCGCGGGGTGGGCTGGCTGGCCTGGCACCTGGCCCGCGAGCGCCGCCGCGCCGCCGAGGTCAACCTCGCCCTGTGCTTCCCGCAGCAGACGCCGCAATGGCGCGCGCGCCTGGCGCGCGACAGCTTCGACGCGCTGGGCGTGGGCCTGTTCGAGTTCGCGCGCGCCTGGTGGGGTTCGCTGGCGCCGATCGAGCGCGACGTCCGGATCGAGGGCCTGGAGCACCTGCGCGAACTGCAGGTCCAGGGCCGCGGCGTGCTGCTGGTTTCCGGCCACTTCATGACCCTGGAGATGTGCGGGCGGCTGCTGTGCGGGCAGGTGCCGCTGGCCGGCATGTACCGCCGCCACCGCAACCCGGTGATGGAGTGGGCGGTCAAGCGCGGCCGCCTGCGCTATGCGGTGGCGATGTTCGCCAACAGCGACCTGCGCGGCGCGGTGCGCCACCTCAAGCGCGGCGGGATGCTGTGGTACGCGCCGGACCAGGACATGCGCGGCAAGGACTCGGTGTTCGCGCCGTTCTTCGGCATGCCGGCCTCGACCATCACCGCCACCCACCAGCTGGCGCGGGTCACCGGCTGCGCGGTGGTGCCGTTCTTCCACCGCCGCGAGGGCGGCCGCTACATCCTGCGCGTGGCCCCGCCGCTGGCGGACTTCCCCAGCGAGGACGCGGTCGCCGACACCGCCCGGGTCAACGCCGCGATCGAGGCCATGGTGCGCGAGGCGCCGGCGCAGTACCTGTGGATCCACCGCCGCTTCAAGCGCCAGCCGCAGGGCCGCAGCAACTACTACGAGCGCGGCCGCGGCCTGCCCGCGCCGCCACCGGCCGCCTGAGGCCGGCCCGGAGCTCAGGCGCGCGCCGCCGGCGCGTCGCCGCGGGCCTGCAGCAGCCCGGCGTAGAGCCCGGCCAGCAGCATCAGCACCCCGCCCCAGAAGGTGGAATAGAACGCCAGGTGGGTGTTGAGCGGGAACACGGTCGCCGCCAGCGCCAGCAATGCCGGGGCCGCGCGCCGGCGCGCCGCGGGCCCGGCGCGGCACCAGCCGCGCCACGCCGCCCAGGCCCCGCCCAGCCAGGCCAGCAGGCCCAGCACGCCGGTCTCGCTCAGCAGTTCCAGCACCAGCTGGTGCGCGTGCAGCGCCTCGCCGCCGCCCCACAGGGTCTCCTGCGCCGGCGCCGGATCGCAGCCTGCCCAGGCCCGGCGGAAGCCGCGCACGCCCACGCCGTTCAGCGGATGCTCGCGTGCCATGCATAGCGCGCCCCGCCAGATCCGCCCACGTCCGGACAAGGCGCCGTCGATCCCGCCGGCATCGGCCTGCAGCGCCAGCGCGGTGCGCGCCACCCGCTGCTGCAGCGGCGGCGAGGCCAGGTACAGCGCCACCAGCGCCAGCAGCGCGGCAGCTCCGAAGCCGGCCAGCCGCGCCGGCCCCAGCACCCGCCAGCCCGTCGCCAGCAATACCAGCGCCAACGTCAGCCAGGCCGCACGCGCGCCGCCGAGGACGACGGCCAGGCCCAGCACCGCCGCGGCCAGGCACCAGCCCCACGCCCGCCCGCGCGCCGCCGCCGGGGCGAGGACGAATGGCGCCAGGCTGGCCAGCACCAGGCCCAGCTTGGGATTGCAGTCACCAAACACGCCGTTGACCCGGTCCCAGGCCTGCACCTCGGCAACCGGACACAGCGGCCCGCCGCCGGCCAGCGCCTTCAGCGCGTCCAGGGCGAGGAACAGCGGACTGGCCCCGGCCAGCGCCTGCAGCAGCGCATCGACGCTCCAGGCCAGCGCCAGCAGCGCCAGCCCACCCAGCACCACCCCGCGCCCGCGCGGTTCGCGCACGGCAATGGCGACGCCCCACAGCAGCGGCAGGTAACGCAGGTCGGCCAGGGTTTCCTTCCAGGCCCGGGCCCGGTCCAGCGCGTCCGCGGCCGACAGCAGCTCCGGCAGCCAGTAGGCGCCGAACAGCAGGCCCGCCAGCACGAACGCGCCGCGCTGCAGCGGCAACGGCCGGCGCCGCAGCGCGCACCAGGCCAGCTGCACGGCCACCGCCAGCGCCCCCAGCGACAGCACCGCCTCGGCCGGCCCCGGTAGCGGCCACAGCGCCACCGCCAGCAGCACCCAGGCCGGCGTCCAGGCGAACGCGCGGCCAGGCGCGGGAGCGTGCTCAGCCGGCCAGTTCCGCATACAGGTCCAGGGTGGCCTGCTGCATGGCCTGCAGGGTGAAGGGGACGGCCACCGGCGCGGGCGGCTCGCGCAACAGCCGGGCTGCGGCCGCGGCCAGCGCATCGCTGTCGAACGGCGGCACCGCGCCGGCCGGCTGCAGCGCCTGCAGCAGTTCGCCCACCCCGCCATGGGCCCAGCCCAGCACCGGGCGGCCCACCGCCAGCGCTTCCACCACGGTACGGCCGAAGGCCTCGGGCTTGCGCGACAGCTGCAGCACCAGGTCGCTGGCCGCGTACGCGGTGGCAATGGCCGCGGTGGGTGCGGTGAACAGCACCGCATCGGCCACGCCCAGCTGCGCGGCCAAGGCCTCCAGTTCGGCGATATAGGCCTCGCGCCCGGGTTCGCGCGCGCCCGGCAGCCACAACCGTGCCTGCGGCTGGCCACCGGCACGCAGGGCGGCCAGCAGCCGCAGGGCGTCGGCATGGCCCTTCAGGCGCGTGCCGCGCCCGGGCAGCAGCAGCAAGGGGGCGGCCCCGGCCAGGGCCGGGTGCTCCGCCGCCCCCGCGGCGCGGGCAGCGGGATCGGGCAAGGGCCGCGGCGGAAACTGCGCCGGATCGATGCCGCGCTCGATCACCCGCAGCCGGCCCGGATCGGTGTCCGGGTAATGCCGCAGCACGTAGTCGCGCACCGTGCGCGAGACACAGACCACGCGCTCGCCGCTGGCCATGACCGCGCTGTAGCGCCCGGGCGAATTGAGTCCGTGCACGGTGGTGACCCAGTGCGGGCGGCGCGCGGCCGGCAGCCCGGCCAGGGCCATCCGTCCCAGCCAGGCCGGCAGGCGCGAGCGCGCGTGGACGATGTCCACGCCCTGGTCCAGGAACAACCGGCGCAGGGCCGGGACATGGCGCAGCACGGCCGGCGACTTGCGGCCGATGGCCAGTTCGACGTGCTCTGCCCCGCCGGCGCGCAGCTGCGGCACCAGGCGGCCGCCGGCGGAGACGACGATGGCGCGGTGGCCGCCGGCGGCCAGGGCCGCGGCGATCTCGAGGGTGGAACGTTCGACGCCGCCGGATTCCAGCGCCGGCAGCAGCTGGACCACGGTCAGGCGGCGCATCGGCGGCGCGGCCGGGATGCGGCGGGCGTCAGTCGACCAGCTGGTAGACGGCCGAGCAGTACGGGCACTTGGCCTCGCCGTTCGGCTCGTCCTGGATCGGCAGGTACACGCGCGGGTGCGAGTTCCACAGCGCCATTTCCGGCGTCGGGCAGCTCAGCGGCAGGTCCGCGCGGTGCACGGTGTAACGCTTCTCGGCATTGGCGGGCGCGGCGGCGGTGGTGTTCATGGCGTGTAGCTCGGATCGGCAGGAAGCGCGTGGATTCTACCAGCGCGCGGGCCACCGCGGCCCGGGTCGCGGCGGTGCCGGCCCGCGCGGGGCCGGCACCGGCGGGCCTCACTTGGCCTTGGCGTGGGCCTCGGTGGTGATGCGCAGGGTCACCTCGTCGCCGACGTTGGGCACGTAGGCGCCCACGCCGAACTCGCTGCGCAGGATGGTGGCGGTGGCGTCGAAGCCGATCGCCGGGGCCTTGAGCATCGGATGGTCGGCGGCCTTGTTGAAGGTCACGTCCAGCACCACCGGGCGGGTGATGTCCTTGATGGTCAGCTCGCCGGTGACCTTGAGCTTGCCCTCGCCGGCGGGCTCGACCTTGGTGCTCCTGAACTTCGCGGTCGGGTACTTCTCGGCGTCGAAGAAGTCGGCGCTGCGCAGGTGCTCGTTGAACTTGCTGCTGAAGGCCTCCAGGCCGGACAGCGGCAAGGTCACCTCCACGCTGGAGGCGGACACGTTGTCGGCGTCGTACACCAGGGTGCCCTGGACGTCGCCGAAGTTGGCGAACGGATGCGAGAAGCCGAAGTGGCTCCACTGCGCCAGCACGTTGGTGTGGGTCGGATCGAGGTTGTAGGTCACCGGGGCGGCGGAGGCAGCACCGGCGAAGGCGGCCAGGGCGACGGCGAGCAGGATCTTGCGCATGGTGGAACTCCTTGTGGTTTGCCGTGACGACTGCGGGGGCGACGCCTCAGACGATGCGCGCGGCTTCGTCGAAGGACAGTCGCGGGGAACGCGGGAACAGGCTGGCCGGGTCACCGTAGCCGAGGTTGACCAGGATTTCCGAGCGGATGTTGGTGCCGGCGAAGAACGCCTCGTCGACCTTGGCCGGGTCGAAGCCGGTCATCGGGCCGGCGTCCAGGCCCAGCGCGCGCGCGGCCAGGATCAGGTAGCCGGCCTGCAGCGACATGTTCAGCAGCGAGGGCTTGTCGCGGCCCTCGCGCGGGCCGTCGAACCAGGCCTTGGCGTCGGCGTGCGGGAACAGGTAGGGCAGCTTCTCGTGGAAATCCAGGTCGCGGCCGACGATCACCGTCACCGGCGCGGACATGGTCTTGGCATGGTTGCCCTCGGACAGCGCCGGGGCGAGCTTGGCCTTGGCCTCGGCCGATTTCACGAACACGAAGCGCGCCGGCGTGGTATTGGCTCCGGTCGGGCCCAGCTTCAGCAGGTCGTAGAGCCGGCGCAGGGTGTCGTCGCTTACTTCGCCGGTGAAGGCGTTGTAGGTGCGGGCGCTGCGGAACAGCTGGTCGAGGGCGGCTTCGTTCAACGGTTGGCTCATGGTTCTGGCTAAAGGGTCCGGTTGCGGCACGAGGCCACGGGTGGGCCGCAGTGTAGAGTGTTGCAGCAGCGGTTTACCAAATCCGGCCCGGAACGAATTGATGTCGCGCATGGAACGGAACGCGTCCACCACGGCCTGGCTGCTGACCGATGGCAACGCCGGCAACGTGCGCCAGGCCGAGGCCCTGGCCGGCGCCCTCGGCCTGGACTCGCCGCGCCTGCCGGAACTGGCGCCGCGCGCGCCCTGGCGCTGGCTGGCGCCGCGGCGCTTGCCCGGGGCGCAGCACGCGTTTGGTCCCGGGCTGGCGGCGGCCCTGGCGGGTCCGGCCCCGGCGCTGGCGATCGGCTGCGGCCGCCAGGG
>NZ_ALIP01000146.1:0-11035 GCF_000283075.1 Pseudoxanthomonas sp. GW2 | reverse complement strand
CCCCGGGCGAGCTGATGCCGGGCGTGCGGATCGAGGACCTGCCTGCGCCGCCGCCGGCCGTTTCCCCGGCTCCGGCCCAGCCCGCCGGTGCGCCGGAGCCGGCGCTGCCCGCGCCGATGCAGCCGGTGCCGGCGACACCGCCGGCGGGCGGCTGAACCCGCCGCGCGTCCGGCGGCCCGAAGCGGCCCGACGCGCGGATGCCTCGCCTCAGGCGAAGGCGTCGGTGGCGCGCACCAGCGCGTCCACGTTCTCCGGCTCGAACGCCGAGTGGCCCGAGGCCGGGGTGATCTCCAGCTTCGCCTTCGGCCAGGCCCCGTGCAGGTCCCAGGCATTCTGCAGCGGGCAGACCACGTCGTAGCGGCCATGCACGATCACGCCGGGGATGTCGGCGATGCGGTGCGCATCGCGCAGCAGCTGGTCCTCGACCTCGAAGAAGCCGCCGTTGACGAAGTAGTGGTTCTCGATCCGGGCGAAAGCCAGGGCGAACCGCGGATCCTCGTGGCTGGTGACGAAGTCCGGGTCCATGTGCAGGAAGCTGGTCGCGCCTTCCCACGCGCTCCAGGCCTTGGCCGCGGCCAGGCGGGTGGCCTCGTCCTCGCTGGTCAGGCGGCGGTGGAAGGCGGAGATCAGGTCGTGCCGCTCCACCTCCGGGATCGCCTTGACGTAGTGCTCCCAGGCGTCCGGGAACAGGCGGTTGGCGCCTTCCTGGTAGAACCACTCCAGCTCCCAGCGGCGCAGCATGAAGATGCCGCGCAGCACCAGCTCGGTGACCCGCTGCGGGTGGGTTTGCGCATAGGCCAGCGCCAGGGTCGAGCCCCAGCTGCCGCCGAACACCTGCCAGCGCTCGATGCCGAGCTTTTCGCGCAGCTTCTCGATGTCGGCCACCAGGTGCCAGGTGGTGTTGTCGACCAGGTCGGCGTGCGGGGTGGAACGGCCGGCGCCGCGCTGGTCGAACAGCACGATGCGGTACTTCGCCGGGTCGTGGAAGCGCCGCATCTTCGGGCTGCAGCCGCCGCCGGGGCCGCCGTGCAGCAGCACCACCGGCTTGCCTTCCGGGTTGCCGCACTCTTCGTAGTACAGCTCGTGGCGGCCGTCGACCTTGAGGGTGCCGGTCGCGTACGGTTCGATCTCGGGATACAGGCTGCGCATGCGGATTCCTTGCGGCGGAAAGCGCCCATTGTATCGGGCGTCCCGCGCGCGCCCCGCCTCAGCCGGGACGGCGCCCGTAGCTGACCCGGTCGCGCTGTTCCAGGTCCTGCGCCGTGGCCACTTCCACGAAGCCGGCCTGCCCCAGCAGCGCACGCACCGCCGCGCCCTGGTCCCAGCCGTGCTCCAGCAGCAGCCAGCCGCCGGGGACCAGGTGCGCCGGGGCGGTGGCCACGATCATGCGGATCGCATCCAGGCCGTCGGGCCCGGAAGCCAGTGCGCGGGGCGGCTCGTGGCGCAGGTCGCCCCGGGCCAGGTGCGGATCGCCTTCGGCGATGTACGGCGGATTGCTCGCCACCAGGTCGAAGCGGTCGCGGCCCAGGGCCTGGCACCAGTCGCCGCGGCGGAACCAGACGTTGCCGATGCCATTGGCCTGGGCGTTGCGCACCGCGACGGCAAGGGTGGCCTTGGCCACGTCGGTGGCGACCACCGCCGCCAGCGGCCGCTCGCTGGCGATGGCCAGGGCGATGGCGCCGGTACCGGTGCCCAGGTCGGCCACCCGCACCGGCTCGTCGGCCGGCAGGCGTTCCAGCGCCAGCTCCACCAGCAGCTCGGTTTCCGGGCGCGGGATCAGGGTGTCTGGGGTGGTTTCCAGGTCCAGGGTCCAGAAGCCGCGGCGCCCGGTCAGGTAGGCCACCGGCTCGCCGGCCTGGCGGCGCGCCAGCAGCGCGCGATAGGCCCCGGCCTGGTCCGCCGGGACCGGATCGTCGCCATGGGCGAACAGCCAGGCGCGGTCCTGCTGCAATGCATGCAGCAACAGGGGCTCGGCATCCTCGCGCGGCAGCCGGCCGGCGGCCTCCTGCAACAGGGTCCTGGGGGTGGGAGCTTGGGTTTGTTCCATCGCGCCACCATGAAGCAGGGCAAGGGGAATTGCCAAGCTCGATGATTCAGGAGAGGAATTCTCCGGATTCGATAGATGGAACCTATCTATCCAATCCTTTCAATTGATTTGCCCTGTCTATCAAGAGCGCCTAGCATGGCGTCTCAGTTTTCACCCCAACCGAGAGAGGACCCATGTCCCTGATCAACACCACTGTCCAGCCCTTCAAGGCCAATGCCTTCCGCAACGGCGAGTTCATCGAAGTCACCGATGCCGACCTGAAGGGCAAGTGGTCGGTCGTGATCTTCATGCCGGCTGCCTTCACCTTCAACTGCCCGACCGAGGTCGAGGACGCCGCCAACAACTACGCCGAGTTCCAGAAGGCCGGTGCCGAGGTCTACGTCGTGACCACCGACACCCACTTCTCGCACAAGGTGTGGCACGAGACCTCCCCGGCTGTGGGCAAGGCCCAGTTCCCGCTGGTCGGCGACCCGACCCACCAGCTGACCCGCGCCTTCGGCGTGCACATCGAGGAAGAGGGCCTGGCCCTGCGCGGCACCTTCATCATCAACCCGGAAGGCGTGATCAAGACCATGGAGGTCCATGACAACGCCATCGCCCGCGACGTTTCCGAGACCCTGCGCAAGCTGAAGGCTGCCCAGTTCGTCGCCGCCAACCCGGGCCAGGTCTGCCCGGCCAAGTGGAAGGAAGGCGCCAAGACCATCGCTCCGTCGCTGGACCTGGTCGGCAAGATCTAAGGCCGTACCCGCCCCGGCGCCCGCGCCGGGGCATCCCTCCCCTGCCCAAGGCGGGGGAGTGGACCGGAGCCATCGCATCCCACGCAGCCGCCGCGCCGCGGCACGCCTCGCAGGCCGCGTCGGCTCCGGTCCACTTCCCCATCCACGGGCGCCCGCCGCGGCGGGCGCCACGGTGGCGGCTTGCCCGCCGCCGGACCCACTTTCCACTTCCCGGAGTCGCCCCGATGTTGGACGCCAACCTCAAGACCCAGCTGCAGGCCTACCTGGAACGCCTGACCCGCCCGGTGCACCTGGTCGCCTCGCTCGACGACGGCGACAGCTCGAAGGAGATGCTCGAGTTGCTGCAGGACATCGAGGGCCTGTCGCCGCAGGTGAGCCTGGAGGTGCGCCGCGACGACGCCGAGCGCAAGCCCTCCTTCGCCATCACCAGCCCCGGCCAGGACATCAGCCTGCGCTTCGCCGGCCTGCCGATGGGCCACGAGTTCACCTCGCTGGTGCTGGCCCTGCTGCAGGTGGGCGGCCACCCGTCCAAGGCCGCGACCGAGGTGATCGAGCAGGTGAAGTCGCTGCAAGGCGAGTTCAGCTTCGAGACCTATTTCTCGCTGTCCTGCCAGAACTGCCCGGACGTGGTCCAGGCGCTGAACCTGATGGCGGTGCTGAACCCGAACATCAGGCACGTGGCCATCGACGGCGCCCTGTTCCAGGACGAGGTCGAAGCGCGCCAGGTGATGTCGGTGCCGGCGGTGTTCCTCAACGGCGAACTGTTCGCCTACGGCCGCATGGGCCTGGAGGAGATCGTGGCCAAGCTCGACACCGGCGCCGAGGCGCGCGAGGCGGCGAAGATCGCGCAGAAGGCCCCGTTCGACGTGCTGGTGGTCGGCGGCGGCCCGGCCGGAGCCGCGGCGGCGATCTACGCCGCGCGCAAGGGCATCCGCACCGGCGTGGCGGCCGAGCGCTTCGGCGGCCAGGTGCTGGACACCATGGCGATCGAGAACTTCGTCTCGGTGCAGTACACCGAGGGCCCGAAGCTGGCCGCCGCGCTGGAGCAGCACGTGCGCGAGTACGACGTGGACGTGATGAACCTGCAACGCGCGCAGGCCCTGGTCCCGGCCGGCGCCGACGGCCTGGTCGAGGTGAAGCTGGCCAACGGCGCCTCGCTGAAGTCGAAGACCGTGATCCTGGCCACCGGCGCACGCTGGCGGCAGATGAACGTCCCCGGCGAGGACCAGTACCGCACCCGCGGCGTGGCCTACTGCCCGCACTGCGACGGCCCGCTGTTCAAGGGCAAGCGCGTGGCGGTGATCGGCGGCGGCAACTCCGGCGTGGAGGCGGCGATCGACCTGGCCGGCATCGTCGGCCACGTCACCCTGCTGGAGTTCGACGGCAAGCTGCGCGCCGACGAGGTGCTGCAGCGCAAGCTGCGCAGCCTGCCGAACGTGACCATCATCACCAGCGCCCAGACCACCGAGGTGCTCGGCGACGGGCAGAAGGTGACCGGCCTGGTGTACAAGGACCGTGTCGGCGGCGACAGCCACCGCCTCGAACTGGAGGGCATCTTCGTGCAGATCGGCCTGCTGCCCAACACCGAGTGGCTCAAGGGCACGCTGGAGCTGAGCCCACGCGGCGAGATCGTGGTCGACGAGCGCGGCCAGACCAGCCTGCCGGGCGTGTTCGCCGCCGGCGACTGCACCACGGTGCCGTACAAGCAGATCGTGATCGCGGTCGGCGAGGGCGCCAAGGCCTCGCTGGCGGCGTTCGACCACCTGATCCGCACCTCGGCCCCGGCCGCCTCCATCCCGGCGGAGGAAGTCGGCGCCTGACGCGGCGGGCGGGCCCCGCCCGCCCGTCCCCCGGCGGGAACGAAGCGATGAACCTGCGCGACCTCAAATACCTGGTGGCCCTGGCCGATCACAAGCACTTCGGCCGCGCGGCCGCGGCCTGCTACGTCAGCCAGCCGACCCTGTCCACCCAGATCCGCAAGCTGGAGGACGAGCTGGGCGTGCCGCTGGTGGAACGCGCGCCGCGCAAGGTGATGCTCACCCCCGCCGGGCGCGAGGCCGCCGAACGCGCCCGCCGCATCGTCGCCGAGGTCGAGCAGATGAAGGAAGCGGCACGCCGCAGCCAAGACCCGGAAGCGGGCACGGTGCGGCTGGGCATCTTCCCCACCCTGGCGCCGTACCTGCTGCCGCACGTGGTGCCGCGCGTGCTCGAGCGCTTCCCGCACCTGGAACTGCTGCTGGTGGAGGAGAAGAGCGACGAGCTGCTGGCGCGCCTGCGCGAGGGCAAGCTGGACGCGGCGATCCTGGCCCTGCCGGTGCACGACGACCAGCTGCACGCAGAGTTCCTGTTCGAGGAGCCGTTCGTGCTGGCGGTGCCCGGGCAGCACCCGCTGGCGCGGCGCGCGAACGTGACCCTGGACGAGCTGGCCGAGCAGCGCCTGCTGCTGCTGGAGGACGGCCATTGCCTGCGCGAACAGGCGCTGGACGTATGCCGGGTATCCGGCGCGCACGAGAAGACCGGGTTCCGCGCCACCAGCCTGGAAACCCTGCGGCAGATGGTGGCCGCCAACGTCGGCGCGACCCTGTTGCCGGTGCTGGCGGTCAAGCCGCCGGTGGCGCAGTCGGACAACATCCACCTGCTGGGCTTCTCCGACTCCCACCCCAGCCGCAGCCTGGCCATGGTCTGGCGCCGCAGCTCGGCGATGGGCAGCTTCCTGGTGCGGCTGGCGGCGGTGGTCGGCGACCTGCCGCCGGACCTGCTGGCGCCCCAGTGCGGCCTGCCGGCGGCCCCTGCCGCCACGGCCGGGACCACGGCCCGCGCCTGAACACCCCCGGCGCCGCGCCTGCGGGCGCTTGAAACCATTCCTGTTACCGGCTACGGTGCAGGCACAAACCCGATGACCCGAGGCGGATGCGGAAACGCGCCCGCCTTTTCTTCATGCGCGCCCGGCGCGCCCCAACCGTGAGGTATACCGATGTCGACAACCCAGCCCGTCAGCGGCCTGCCCCCTTCGCTGATCGTTTCCGCCCGCGACATGGCCCGCCTGGAGGCCATGCTCGACTCCCCGGTCCTGAGCCGCCATCCCGCCGCGATCGCGCTGATGGACGAGCTCAACCGGGCCGAAGTGGTACCGCCGGAACAGGTGCCGGCGGACGTGGTGACCATGCACTCGCAGGTCGAGTGCGAGGACGAGGCCAGCGGCGAGAAGCACGTGCTCACCCTGGTCTATCCCAACGAGGCGGACGTGGAGAAGGGCCGCGTCTCCGTGCTGGCCCCGGTCGGCACCGCCCTGCTTGGCCTGTCCGTGGGCCAGAGCATCGACTGGCAGGCACCGGGCGGGCGCCCGTTGCGGCTGCGGGTCACCGCGGTGCGTTACCAGCCCGAAGCCGCCGGCGACCTGCATCGCTGAGCTGACTGGCGCGGGTCGCGCGGGCCGGGCAACCCGGCAGGCGGCGCGACCCGGCGCAACCGGCGCCGGACCGTTACCGGCGCCCCATCGGACGGATCAAAGCCACTGCTGCCACGGCAGGTCGGTGTCGCCCAGGGCGATGAAGTCGCCGTTGAGCAGGGTCTCGCGCCGGTTGTAGCGGAACGGCTTGCCGGTGTCGGCCGCCAGCAGCGCACCGCCGGCGGCGTGCAGCACGCACTGGCCGGCCGCGGTGTCCCACTCCGAGGTGGGGCCGAAGCGCGGGTACACGTCCAGCCGGCCCTCGGCGATGCGGCAGAACTTCAGCGACGAACCCAGCGCCACTTCCTCGATCTCGCCCATGCGGTCCAGCACCGCCTGGGTGCGGGCGTCGCGGTGCGAGCGGCTGGCCGCCACCCGCAGCGGCGCGCTGGCCGGGGAGCGCACGCGCAGCGGTTCGTCGCGCTGGCCGTCGCGGCGGTACGCCGCCTCGCCGCGCACCGCGTGCCACACCTGGCCGCCGACCGGCGCCTGGACCACGCCCAGCACCGGCGCGCCCTGCACCACCAGGGCGATGTTCACGCTGAACTCGTCGTTGCGCTTGACGAACTCGCGGGTGCCATCCAGCGGGTCGACCAGCCAGTAGCTTTGCCACAGGCGGCGGACCTCCCACGGCACTTCCGCCGATTCCTCCGACAGCACCGGCAGTTCCGGGGTCAGGCGCTGCAACCCCTCGACGATGATCCGGTGCGCGGCCATGTCCGCCGCGGTCAGCGGGCTGGCGTCCTGCTTGTGGGTGACTTCGAACCCCTCCCGGTAGATCTCCATGATCGCCTCGCCTGCCTGGCGGGCGATGGCGATGACGGTCTCGCGCAGGTCGACGGTGATCCGGGTCATCGCCGTGCCAGCCACTCGCGTGCCACGAACAGCGCCGCCAGCGAGCGCCCCTCGGAGAAATCCTCTCGCAACATCAGTCGGTCCAGTTCCTGCAGCTTCCAGGGAATGACTTCCAGCTCCTCCGGCTCGTCGCCGGGCAGCCGCTCGGGATACAGGTCGCGCGCCAGCACCAGCCAGGAGACGTGGCCCATGTAGGTCGGCACCAGGGTCAGCTGGCGCAGCACGTCCAGGCGCCGTGCGCCGTAGCCGGCCTCTTCCTTCAGCTCGCGGTTGGCGGCCTGTTCCGGGGTCTCGCCCGGATCCATGCGCCCCTTCACCAGGCCCAGCTCGTAGCGGTTGACGCCGGCGGCGTACTCGCGCACCAGCAGCACGGTGTCCTCGTCCAGCAGCGGCACCACCACCACCGCGCCGGGGCCACGCGGCACCATGCGCTCGAAGCGCCGGCGCTCGCCGTTGGAGAATTCCAGGTCCAGCCGCTCCAGGCGGTACGGGCCGGCATCCTCCGTGGTGATACCGTGGATGACAGGCAGCCGCCGGCTCACGGCAACGCTCCGCGATCCGGCCCGGGAGCGACCGTTATCATGGACGGATGCAGGAACGTATTCATCAGCAGGCCATGCTAGCAGAGACACCGGTGCCAGCGGACGCGCCCTGGCGCGCACGCGACCTGGCCGTGCTCTGGCACCCGTGCACGCAGATGCGCGAGCATCCGGACGTGCTGCCGCTGGTCCCGATCGAGCGCGGCGAGGGGGCGTGGCTGCACGGCTACGACGGACGCCGCTACCTGGACGCGGTCAGCAGCTGGTGGACCAACCTGCACGGGCATGCCGAACCGCGCATTGCCGAGGCCATCGCCCGCCAGGCCCGCAGCCTGGAACAGGTGATCCTGGCCGGTTTCTCGCACGCCACTGCCATCGAGCTGGCCGAGCGCCTGCTGGCCATCGCCCCGCGCCAGCCCGGCCGCGCCCCGCTGTCGCGCGTGTTCTATGCCGACAACGGCTCGGCCGGAGGGGGGGGGGGGCTGAAGATGGCCTTCCACCGGTTCCGCAACCGCGGCGAGGAGCCGCGCACCCGCTTCATCGCACTGGAGAACGGCTACCACGGCGAGACCCTGGGCGCGCTGGCGGTGGGCGACATCCCGCTGTACCGGCGGGTGTACGCGCCGCTGCTGGCCGAGGCCCTGTTCGCGCCCTCGCCCGACGCCTACATGGCCCGCCCCGGTGAGAGCGACGAGCAGTGCGCGCTGCGCGCGGCCGACGCCCTGGCCGACCTGTTCGACCAGCACCCGGGCGAGATCTGCGCCCTGATCCTGGAGCCGCGCCTGCAGTGCGCCGGCGGCATGCGCATGCACCATCCGGCCTACCTGCGCCGGGCGCGCGAGCTGTGCGACGCCAACGGCGTGTTCCTGGTCGCCGACGAGATCGCCACCGGCTTCGGCCGCACCGGCACCATGTTCGCCTGCGAGCAGGCCGGCATCGCCCCGGACCTGCTGTGCCTGTCCAAGGGCCTGACCGGCGGCTTCCTGCCGCTGGCCGCCGTGCTCGCCAGCCAGACCATCTACGAAGGCTTCCTCGACGACTCGCGCGAGCGCGCCTTCCTGCATTCGCACAGCTACACCGGCAATCCGCTGGCCTGCGCCGCGGCGTTGGCCTCGCTGGACATCTTCGAAGTCGATGGCGTGCTGGAGCGCAACCGCACCACCGCCGCACGCATGGCCACCCTGGCCGCGCAGGTGGGCGCCGGCAGCCGGCATGTCGCCGACGTGCGGCAGGCCGGCATGGTCGTGGCCTTCGAACTCGCCCGGGACGGCGCCCGCGACACGCCGTTCGACCCGGCGCTGCGGGTCGGCCTGCGCGCCTACCGCGCCGCGCTGGAACGGGGCGTGCTGCTGCGCCCGCTGGGCGACGTCCTGTACTGGATGCCGCCGTACTGCATCGACGAGGCCCAGCTGCAGCTGCTGGCCGAAACCACCGCCGCCGCCATCGCCGAGGCCACCGCATGCGCCTGACCCGCTGCCACGTCGAGCTGCCGCTGCAGCCCGGCACCACCGTCGTCCTGCCCGAACACGCCGGCAACCACCTGGCGCGGGTGCTGCGCCTGCGCGAGGGCGACCCCTGCGTGCTGTTCAACGGCGACGGCCACGACTACGCGGCGCGCCTGGCCGCGGTCGGCAAGCGCGAAGTCAGCGCCGAGGTGGTGTCGGCCAGCACGGTGGACAACGAGTCGCCGCTGCGCATCGTGCTGCTGCAGGGCATCGCCCGCGGCGAGAAGATGGACCTGATCCTGCAAAAGGCCACCGAGCTGGGCGTGGCCGCGATCGTGCCGGTCAACGGCGAGCGCACCGAGGTGCGGCTGGACGCCGAGCGCGCGCAGAAGCGGCTGGCGCATTGGCGCAGCGTGGTCGGGTCGGCCTGCGGGCAATCCGGCCGCGCGCGCGTGCCAGAGGTGCATGCGCCGACGGCGCTGGACGCGGCTGCCGCGGCGCTGCCGGGCAATGCCCTGCGCCTGCTGCTGGATCCGCAGGGCGAACACCGCCTGGCCTCGCTGCAGCTGCAGGACACGGACACGGTGGTGGTGGCGATCGGCCCGGAAGGCGGCTGGTCGCCGCGCGACCGCGAGGTCCTGCACGCCGCCGGCTTCCGCGGCCTGCGCCTGGGCCCGCGGGTGCTGCGCACCGAGACCGCGGGCCTGGCGGCGATCGCCGCGCTGCAGGCGCGTTTCGGCGACCTCTGACCCGGACACGGAAAAACGCCGGCGCGAGGCCGGCGTTTCCTTGCGTGCCCTGCATGCGCCGACCACGGCCGGCGCCAGGGGTCAGGCGATCGCGCCCAGGGCGTCGACCACCAGCTGCTCGATGCCTTCCAGGTCCGGCAGCAGCGCGCCCTGCTCGCCCAGCAGCACGCGCATCTGCACGCCGCGCGGCAGTTCGTCCTCGGATGCGTCGGCCAGCAGGCTGTCGCGCGGCACCGAGACCAGCTGCGGGAACGAGGTGGTCTGCAGCGCGAAGTACGGCAGTCCCTCGTCGCCGCCCAGCGCCTTGAGCACCACCACGCGGATGCGCCCCGGCGGATCGCCGCCCAGCCCGGCGAGGCGGGCGAAGTCGACCAGCGGAACGTCCCAGCCGTGCCAGGCGACATGGCCCGGCAGCCAGCCCGGCGTGCCTTCCAGAGGCTGCACCTCCACCCGCGCCAGCACCTCGGCCACGGTGGCATTGGGCAGCAGCAGGCGCTCCTGGCCCGACTGGATCATGACGCCGCGGATTTCGTCGCTCTTGAATGCCATCTGCAGGTCTTCCTCCGCGCGCCGGGCTCAGCCCAGGCGCGCCACAAGCTGGTTGGCCAGCATCGCCGGCGCGGCCAGCGGGGCGCCGCCGGCCTCCAGCATGCGGGCCGCGGTGGGGTCGTAGCAGCCGTCCAGCGCCTGGCCGGCGACATAGGCGCCGCGCGCGGCCAGCGCCAGCACCGCGTCCATGCGCGCCGGCTCGGCGCCGCTGAGCACCAGCACCGCGCTCTCGGTCGGCGGCAGTGCCTCCACCGGCTCGTGGCCGGGGCCGGCGTCGATGAAGCGCAGGCCATTGCCGGCCGGTTCCACGCCCACGCCGTCGGGCAGCACGTAGGCCGAGCCCGGAGCCACGGCGTCGCCGGGCATGGCCAGCGCCACCGGCACGGGCGAGACCCGCGCCATCTGCTTGACCAGGTTGTCGTAGCGGCCGCCGTCCAGGCGCAGCTGCACCAGCACCGGCTGCGGGAAACCGGCCGGCAGCGCGCCGAGCAGCTTGCGCACCGCGTCCGGGCCGCCGATGCCGGCCAGTACCAGCACCGCACCCTTGGCCACCGGCGCGCCGGTATCGACCGGCTCCAGCTCGACCAGCGAGAGGTTGCTGAAGTCCGGCAACGGCGGCGGCGCGGCAGCCGGGGCCGGGCCCGGAGTGGCCGGGGCGTCGTCGGC